>JBBIHO010000019.1:0-6462 GCA_037446935.1 Caldifarciminota bacterium
CTTATTATACATAAACTTATTGGAATTTCCACACATTTCGGGACACCACCCTTGAGGCGACACCAATTCTAAAATCTCATCAATCTTTTCATCTCTTTTTGGATATGCTTAAAGAGAAGATGGCAAAAATTACTTCATTTTACGAACCAATCCCGGTCTTCTTGAAATTTTACATTTTCGGTCGCTCCCTTGAGGTTGAAGAAGGGAAAATTGGCTAATCAGCGAAGATTTATGGAAAATGTAGCACTTATAAGGACGACTAATAAATTACGCCAATAAATGGTTACGGTAGGCTCTTGGGAAGGCAGGGGATCCTTCAATAAGGAGAGAGTATTATGAGAGAAAGAGATTTCCGAAAGGGACAGCACCAGGAATTATCGCTACTGCCCTTGAATAGTGGAATATGACGTGTGAGAGGAAACAAAAGAATACTGACCAAAACATCTCTTATCTCCTCTATCAACTATCAATCGTTGAATAATTTCGTTTAGCACCTCCATCCCAATTTCTGTTAAACAAAATCAAGCCAAAAACCCTCCCCAAACTGGCAAAAGTATGGAAGTGATTAAAGGATTGGTCAAACGCCCTCTTTCCAGTTACTTTCCTTCCACACTTCATAAGAGACTGGTTCATTCGGTCTTTTTTTTGCAATGGCTGCTCCATTCCAATGCGAAGCCGGGATTGCTGAATAATATAGGTCCTTCTTGGGAAGAATATTACTAAAAGGCTTATTAACAGTGTAATGCCACTGAGAAATAGTAGGGATTTTCGGAAAGGAGTGAGGGAAGCCGTAATCTCTAAGGTATGCATTCCCGCCGGACATTTAAGGTATATAAAATGGTCCTTTGTCTCAAAAAACTTGATTGGTCTACCATCAATGAGAATCTTTAATTCTGGATAATAACTGAAGGCAAGCCGTAGGAAAGATTCATTTTTTGTCACAAGCCTTAAAGTTATCTGATGATGTCTGAGATTAGATTCTAAGACCAAGACCTCTGCCTGCCCGGGTAGTGATTCATAAGATTGGGTTTCCTTAACCGGAATAAAATTAATTCGGTTCCGCTCAAAATCAATACTGACCGTATCTAAAAGCCTTTCCCAATCACTGGCAATATAGAAAGTGCCTTTTTGGACAATACTCTCTCTGGCAAAGGGTCGGATGAGATTACTTGCCAGAACTAAACTGGAATTTACTGAACCATAGGTAACCGGCACCTTCCCTCTTTGGGTGCGGAGGAAATTGGTATCCCAGGTAATCCCTTGTTTGGTTAATAAATAAATCTCTGTCTTTTCCCCATCCTTCTTCACCTTTAAGAAAACCGGCTGAATAATAAGATGGCTCACTCCCAAAAGTGTCAGGGCTTTTAGGGAATTGGGATGGACTGTGCGATTTCTTTGGTCACCCAAATCGGTTGCGATTTGATTTATTAAGGGATAGGCATAGAGCATAGAACGGGGAGCAAATTGGTGATAAGGTGGACCGAGAGGAGTTGGTAAGTCCCCATAAATAAAATTTATTCCCGGATAACCGCATATCCTACCTAACTCATCCAAACAGTCCACCGGGATATTAATGTCTAAAACCTTGGTCGGATTCTGTTTCCTAATTAGGTGGTAAATCGTTTCCCTGACACCTAAGAACTCTTCTTTCTGAAAATAACGGACACGAATGAGTGAAGGGAGACAATCAATGATAATAATTACTGAGAGGGCAGTAAGAATAACTGCTGGTTTGATACGAAGCGGAGTCAGTTTCGCCTTGATGGCGGAATAGGCGGTAGGAATGAGGATGGCAGAGAAGAATATAAAATAAGATAAGAAGCGTTCCGGTGGTAGATTAAGGATTAAAAGCGAACCAATCCGACCGAGAAGGGGGACAACCAAAACTAAGAAGAAGGCGAGAAGGAGATTGATGAGAAATGGTAATAGTAATTTAAGATTGGACTTCGCTGAGGTGAATAATGAAATAACGGCAATCATCACTAAGAGGATATTGCTGAGACCTAAATAAATACCAGAATAACCGGTAAGTTTTGATTCAAATCCAAGAAGCACGGATAGATTGGGTGGCGGCAGACGCAATAGAGGTAAAGGAAAGATATGGGACCGATACTCAAATAAGAAGGGGAGTAAGAAGAAACCGGAAAGACCAACAGTAGCAAGTATTGCAATCACGGAAAAGATTAACAATCGGCGATTAAATTTCTTCCGGAAATTAAAAAGAAATAAAATGAAGAGAAAAAGGCTAACAAAACCCGCATAGATAATATGCGAAATGATTAAGAGATTTAAGTATATGCCAAAGAAGAGGCTATTTCTAAGGTTTGGCTTCTTAATGAGTATCTCAAAAGAAAGGAATGAGAGAGGTAAGAGAATATAAATTAAGGCTAAAGGGAAATGAGCACGGGCGGCAATATATAAAACCCGCCAGGGGACAAAAAGATAGACGATAGTTCCCAAAACTGAGCCAAAATGGTCATTCGTCCGGTATTTAAGATAGGCATACATCGCCCCAGCGGAAAGGAGATGGAGGAGAACTAAAAGAATCTTAAGTGCCAAGAGCAAATCCCCACCAGTGAAAAGGGTGAAGAATCCACTGAGGAATGGAAAGAGAGGGCTATAAAAGCGTAGATGGGGATAGCCGGAATAAAAGAGAAAGGAATAGAAAGGTGAAAATCTATCCTTTAATGATTGATAGACTATCTTCTGGCGCACAAAATGGGGCCAGAAATCAGTAGTTATCAAATAGCCGGGAATAAGGAAGGTATAACAGGAGACCAAAGTGCCGATGGTTAAAAGAATGGTCGGCAGGAGCCAGGAATAATCTCTCCCCTTTCGCTCTTGCCCGCGAGAACAGAATGATTTCCTCCGAACGATACCCATCCACTAAATTAGAGGAATTTAACCCTTTGTCAAGGATGCCCCTTGACAAAGGAAAATATTTTTGTATTATATATTCTAATGTTTACCTTTATATTGATAATCCATTTCTTAATCGCCGCCCTTTTGATTTTAGTTGTCCTTTTGCAGCAACCGCAAAAGGGTGGCATGTCAACCGTCTTTGGCGGTGGTGAGTCAATCTTCGGTGGCGGCGGCATCTCGCCATTTATGACTAAACTCACCTCTGCCCTAGCTGTCCTCTTTATGATTACATCGCTCATCCTTGTGATCTCCTCGGGCCGCCAGAGGGGAGGACGCACGCCAGCGCCAAGACCGCCGGTGGAAGAAAGGGGACCTTAATATGTATGCCATTGCTAAGATAAAAGGGTTTCAATATATAATCAAAGAGGGTGATAAGATTATCATCCCCCGTTATAACATCCCCGAAGGGGAAACAGTAAAGTTTGAGGAAGTCCTGTTTATTAAGACGCCGGAGAAGACATTAATTGGTAATCCGGTAATTGAAAATGCCTCAATTGAAGCAAAGGTCTTATCCCATTTTAAGGGAGAAAAGGTGATAATCTTTAAGTTCCGGCGTCGGGAGAATTATCGCCGCAAAAGAGGCCACCGTGATTCCCTCACCAAGATTGAGATAACAAAGATTAATCTCCCTCCGAGTTAGATGGGCGGTAGAGGAATTGAACCTCTAACCTTCGGTATGTGAGACCGACGCTCTAACCAATTGAGCTAACCGCCCTGGTCTCATTTTACAAAATTACAACCAAAAAGTCAACAGATGAGAATTAAATGGCGGTGAAGGTTATGGTCTGATCCAACCAAGGTTTAAGGATTGCCCATATTTCTGTTTAAGTGTCATCACCTTTTTGCTCGTTGATGGATGGGATTAAAATTATTAGGTGAGACTGCCGGAATGATTGCAAAAAGACCATTTTTATACCGATTAAATATTCCTCCTCTTATATTTACACTTCGGATAACCAGAACAGGCGATAAATTTGCCAAACTTCCCCTGCCTCTCCACAAGCGACTCTCCGCATTCCGGACACTTCTCTTCTAATATCTTCCATTCTTCCTTTTTGATAAATTTGCACTTCGGATAGCCGGTGCAACCGATAAAATCCCCCCTCTTTCCTCTCCTTATCGCCAGTGGCCGACCGCATTCGGGGCAGATCTCATCTAAAATCTTCGGTTTCTCCTTCTTGACATATTTACATTCCGGATAGCCGGAACAAGAAATGAATTTACCATATCTTCCCCAACGATAGGCGAGAGCACGACCGCAGAGGGGACATCTCTCCGGCAGTTCTTCTCTTATCCCTTCCTTCATCTCCGAAATATTATTCTCACTTCTCAACAAATCCTCCTTGAATGGGAGATAAAAATCCTTAACTACCTCCTGCCAATCTTTATCCTTTGTCTCAACCAAATCAAGTTCCTTTTCCATCTCCCGGGTGAATGTTACCTCAAATATCCGTTCAAAATTTTTGATTAAAATGTCGTTAACCAGACTGCCCAATTCTGTGGGGCGAAGGTAGGCGCCATCTTTTATCACATATTTTCTCTCAAAGAGGGTATCAACAATTACCGCATAAGTTGAAGGACGGCCAATCCCATTGGTCTCCAATTTTTTGAGCAAACTTGCTACGGTATAACGCGGGGGCGGCTGGGTGAATCTCTGTTCTAAAATAACATCTTTTAAGAAAATTCTCTCCCATTCGGCAAGCGGTGGCAGAACGATTCTTTCCTCTTCTTGTGGCAATAATCTCTCAAATCCATCAAAGACCCTTTTTCGGGAATGGCAAAAGAAGAAGAAATCTTCTAACTCCGGAAGTTCAATCGTTACCTTCAACTCCTCATATTCCGAGCCTCTCATCTGGGAAGCGACTGCCCGACGGAAGATGATATCGTATAAATTATATTCATCCTTACTCAAATATCCCTTTATCCTCTCCGGCAGATTCTTTAGGTCAGTCGGCCTAATTGCCTCGTGTGCACCCTGGGTCGCCTTTCTATCTTTATAAGTCCTTGGTTTTTCCGGAAGATATTCCTCACCAAAATTCTTTTTAATAAACTCCCTCTCCTTTAATAAAAATTCCTCGGCGACCCTTGTGGAATCAGTTCGGGGGTAAGTTATAATACCAACTCGCTCTTCTTTTAATTCAACACCTTCAAAGAGTCTTTGGGCGATAAACATCGTCTTCTTTCCGGAGAAGAAGAAACGTTTGGCACCTTCTTGTTGGAGTGTTGCGGTGATCAGTGGTGGCGGCGGGCTTTTAACCTTCTTCACTTTCTCTATCTTATTTACTATGTATTCACTCTTCTTACGAATCTGCGCCTCTAACTCTCTTGCGATCTCGCCATTTTTTATTCTCTCTTCTTTTCGGTGTCTAAGAATCGCCCGAAACTCTTCCCCTCTTTCGGTCTGAAAGACCCCATAGATTACCCAATATTCCTCCGGAATGAACTCCGCAATCTCCTTCTCCCTTTCAATAATCAGACGCAGGGCAACACTTTGCACCCGACCGGCGGAGAGGCGGTAATTCTTGAAGACCCGCCAAAGCAGAGGGCTTACCAGATAACCAACCAATCTGTCCATCACCCGCCGCGCCTTATGCGAATTCACCTTATTTATATCAATCACTGTTGGGTTTTCAAATGCCTTCTTTATCCCATCCTTTGTTATCTCATAAAAGAGAACCCGTTTTATATCCCGCTTCCCATCAATCTCTTCTGCAATATGAAAGGCAATCGCCTCGCCTTCTCGGTCCGGGTCGCATCCCAGATAAATCTCTTTGGCATCTTTCGTTTCCCGTTTAATCATCCGGATAATCTTATCCTTCCCTTTTATTATCACATAATTCGGTTCAAAGGAATTTTCAATATCAACTCCTAAATTTCCTTTCGGCAAATCTTTGATATGGCCTTGGCTGGATAAAACCTTCATTCTACTTTTTAATATCTTGGAGATGGTCTTCGCCTTGGTTGGTGACTCAACAATTAAGACACCCTTATCTTTTCCCATAACTCTCCTCTAAGATTTTCAGAGCTTCTCTTATGTCTTCTGGTAGCGGTGAAGAGAATTCTACATATTTCCCCGTCTTTGGATGAGTGAATCCCAATTTTGCCGCATGGAGTGCCTGACGGTCAATCACCCCTAATATCTTTTTGGCAACTTCGTATTCTTCCTTTGACCTAATTATTTTGGCAATAGAACGTCCGTATTCCTTATCCCCGACTACCGGATGTCCATAGTGAGTCATATGGACCCGAATTTGATGGGTCCTTCCGGTGAGCAATTTGAGCGAGAGGTATGTGGCAATTCCGAATCTCTTTATCACCGAAAACTCTGTAATCGCCTTCTTGGAACCAAAAGGTGTAACCGCCATCTTCTTTCGATTGAGGCTATCCCTGCCAATTGGGGCTTCAATCACTCCCTTTTCCTGCGGCATATCTCCCCAGACAAGGGCAAGATATTCCCGATTAAACCTCCTTGCCTCCAATTCCTTGCCTAAAAAAGACAATGCGAAATCGGTCTTAGCAAAGACTAAAAGACCGGTTGTA
>JBBIHO010000019.1:6477-13020 GCA_037446935.1 Caldifarciminota bacterium
TACTCCTGGTCTTGTCTTCTCCTGTCCTGCTGGGAGATTTTTACAATGGGCAAGAAGAGCATTGACAATCGTTCCTCCCTTATGCCCTCGTGCTGGATGGACAACCATTCCCTTTGGCTTATCAATAACAATCAAATCTTCATCTTCATAAACGATATTTAACGGAATATCTTCGGGGACAATTTTCAACTCTTCTTCTATCGTAAAGCGGGCATAGACCCTATCCTTTCCTTTTATCCGATAACTCGGCTTTACTACCCTATCATTGACCAGAACCTTTCCTTCCTTTATCAATTTTATCACCTTATTCCGGGAAAGACCGATTCCGGAGACGAGTAGATACTGGTCAAGGCGGGTGCCATGCATCTTCTCCGCCGCAATTCGCAAAAATTCCTTTTCCATAAAGGAATAAAATACCGAATTAAAAAGAAAAGTCAACCTTAGATTTTATTCCTACAGATTGAGGAAGACCCAAGGGATATTCAACTCCGGGTGAGTCCCAATAATTGGTGTCACATCGTAAGCCTCCTTTATTAGTTCCGGCTGGATAACCTTTTCCGGAATATCGCAGGCAACCGCCTTCCCTTTGGAGAGCAGTAGAATCCTTTTTGCCACCAGCATTGCCATATTCATATCGTGAACCGAAAAGAGGCAAGTAATCTTCTTCCACCGATTCAACTCCTGCAAGATTCTTAAAATATCTGTCGCCTGCCCAATATCCAGATGGGATGTAACCTCGTCTAAAAGTAGAATCTTCGGTTTTTGTGTCAGGACCCTCGCCAAAACTACCCGCTGCCTCTCCCCGGTTGAGATATTATTTATTCCCCGCTCTTTCAAATCAAAGGTATTGGTCATCCTCATTGCCCAATCGGCAATCTCAAAATCATCCTTTCCCTCTCGCTCAAATCTCTTATGGTGTGGGTATCTTCCCATCAGCACAATCTCGCGCACGGAAAAATTCCATAAGAAGTGACTCTCCTGCGGCATATACCCGATAAGTTTCCCCCTCTCCTTCGGTCTCAGACAAAGAAGGTTCTCACCAGAAACGGTGACCTCTCCTTTACTTGGTTTCAATATCCCGGCAATCAGTTTTAAGAGAGTGGTCTTTCCTGAACCGTTTGGTCCGATTATCCCTAAGAAATCACCTTCGGGAATATCTAAGGAAAATTGGTGGAAGAGTCTCTTGCCATTATAACTAAAAACTATATTCCTTAAAGATAAGAGATTCATTTTAACTTCCTCAAAAGATAAAGGAAGAAGGGAACACCAAAAATCGCAGTTATCACACTCAGCGGTAGTTCCACCGGGGCAATTGTCCGTGCAAATATATCCGAAACTAAAAGCAGGGATGCCCCAAAAAGAAAAGAGGCGGGAAGGAGCTTCCTGTGGTCAAAACCAAAGAAGAGACGGGCAAGATGGGGAACGACCAGTCCAACAAAACTTATACTGCCAACAAAGGAGACAACAAAACCGACCAGAAGCGAAGAGATGATAAAAACAACCTTCGTTAAATTCGTAATATCAACTCCCAAACTTACTGCTTGCTCTTCACCGGTGGCAAGGATATTCAATTCCTTAGCATAGGAGAAGAGGAGAAAAAGAAGAAAGATGCTTATGACAACGGTTAAGAGAAATATCCATAGGGTTAAAGGGGTGAAGAGGAGAGAGAGATTTCCCATAATGAGATAGATTATTTGGGATAGTTGCTTTTTACTAAGTACCATCACCAATATTGAAAGCGAAGAGAAGAGAAAACTCACTAAGACACCAGAAAGGATGAGGGACAATTTCTGGATGCGGCCCGAGATTGTGGCCAGGATATAAACAAAAAACAAAGAGATGAGAGAAAAGGCGAAGGCGAAAATCGGAATGAAGAAATAGGAGAAACTACCGAAGAGAAAAGAGAGACTGATACCAAATGTCGCCCCGGAGGCGATGCCTAAGATATAAGGGTCGCATAAAGGATTTTCCAATAACCCCTGTAAAGTGGCACCAACAAAGGACAGAACTCCACCGGCAAATATCGCCAATAAAACCCGCGGCAGTCTTATCTTAAAAATTATCTCCCTATCCATTCCGGCACTTCCGAAAAATAACGATAAGAAGGCAAGGAAGATTAAAGGGATAAGAATTAAGAAAGGATTATCTTTTAATCTCATCCCTCAGTTGCCTTAAGCCGGTTAAGATTCTCATTCCCGGTCTTAATAGAAGGTCAGGATTTATATCATCAATTATCCTTGATTCCTTTGTCGCCTTTATTTCCTCAAATCCCATCCGCTTCTTCACATCTTCCCTTTTTACCTGAGGATGAAGGATAAGGATTATCTCCGGATTTCGTTTAATAATATCCTCAATTTTCACTACTGGATACTCTTCATCCAAATCAGAGAATATATTTTGCAAGCTCCGCCTCTCTAAGAGATCCGACAAAAAGGAGTTTTTGCCGATTGAAATTAGAGGTTGCACTGAGATTTCCACATAGATCCTCATCGCCGGAAACCTTATCTCCTTCATCCCTTCGGTCATTTCGGCAATTAGCGAATCCGCCCTTTTCTCGGCACCTAAAATCTTCCCAATCTCCTTTATCTCTCTCAATAACCCATCAAAATTCCGCGGTTGGGAGACAAATGTCTTTATCTTTAAGTGCTGAATTTTATCGTAGATAATCCTTTGGGTCGGCAAAGTGAGAAAGACGAGGTCTGGTTTTAAGGCAACTATCTTCTCCAGGGAAGGATTCATAAAATCCCCTACTTTATAGATTCTCTTTGCCCCTTCTGGATAATCGCAATAGACTGTATTGCCAACCAATAGAGATTCCTTACCTAAGGCGAAGATAATCTCGGTGATACTCGGGACCAAAGAGATAACCCGGTAAGATGCCTTTTTCTTTGGCGGTGCGGTGCATAGGGGAAAAAGTAGCAGGAGAGAGATTGTGGCTAAAAACTTTATTAAGGGTTGGTAATTTTTGATTTTCACTTATTTAATCTTGCCTGCTCTGGGTTTCTTCCCGATTTATCTTCTGGGCAAATAGTAGATAAGCGGTATGGACAATCCCTCGCTCCTTCGGCCTTGTGCCGGTGAGCCGCACCATAATCTCTCGTTCAATAATCTCATAGACCTTCAACCTGACAAACCCTTCTAATTCTAATGTGCGCACCGTCTTCTGCACCTGCTCAATATTCGGCGAAAGCGCAGCAAAGGTCGCACCACCCTTTAAGGCATTTTGACACTCTTTTATCAACTCCCAGGGGCAAGCAACATCAACGAAGATACAATCCGCCTCACTTTCCGTAAACCCTTCCTTTGCCACATCCCTTTTTATGAGTTCCACATATTCTAAGAGTCCTGCCCTTTGGAGATTCCATCTTGCCAGTTCTAAAAATTCCTCTCGCATATCATAAGAATAGACCTTGCCTGCTGGCCGGACAAAATTAGCAAGGATTATCGTAAATGCCCCGGAACCGGTCCCCACCTCTAATACCTTTGCCCCGGGAAAGAGGAGAGAATTGAGAAGAATGAAACCGGCATCCTTGGGATAAATTATTGTCGTTTTCCTCCTCACCTTCATCTCAATATCCCTTAAGGTTGGACGCAGGATATAGAAAGGGTATTGGGTATGGCTTAAAACCTTATCCCCAAAATTTTTGTTTCTTATTTCAGCGAATGAGATACTTCCCTTATGTGTGGAAAATTGCCCCTCTTTTGGTAAGGCGATTAGATACTGAGTATCTTCCGAATTATACAAAAGGATTAGTTCGCCCTCTTTAATCATAAATAAAAACCAAATATCCTACGCCAATTCCCAAGAGATTATAGATGAGGTCCCGATAACTGAAATACCCCTTCGGTTTCTTCATATCCCATAATTCTTTTAAGACGCCGAGTGAAAAAGTTCCACCGAGAGAAAATAGGGTTGCTCTATTTTCTTCTCTTTGCAATCGGCACTTAAAGAGATGATAAGAAGAACCAACCAGAGCAAAACTCATCCCAAAGTGCCAGAACTTATCTTCGGCAACCCATTTATCAATAACCCGCATTTCTATCGTATCACTTCTCGGAAGCGTATCGTTGCCGCTTCCCTGAACGGAAGCGGAATAGAATAATAAGAAAGTGGTCAAGATTACCATTAACATAATATATACCACACACAAAGCAGAGCGTCAAGCCCACAAAATTATTAAAAGGGAGACTTGCGACTCCTCAAAAGCGATAAGATTAAATCCTGACCTAATGATGTCGGAAACTAAAATCCTTAATTATCCAAAAGTTAGAGGAATAAAGTAATTAAAACCTTCCAAAAAAGTTCTTGCAAATTGCTTTTTAATCCCGAATAACTTCCCAGTCTTTTAACGATAAATCTTCTTCCTGCACATTACCAACGATGACTAAAAGTAGATTCTCAGGATTGAGATATTCCTTTGCCATCTGGTTTATCTTATCTAAACTCAATCTTTCTATCCTTTCCTTAAATCTCAAAAGATAGTCATCGCCTAAATTGTAAAACTCAATACTGGTCAGAAGTCCTGCCTTCTCCGAATAGGAATCAAAGGTTAAGGGAAAATTTCCGGTATAAAATCGCTTTGCCCTTTTTAACTCCTCGGAAGTTGCTCCTATTTCTCTCATCTTTTGCAACTCCTCCAATATAATATCCAAAGCCTTCTGGGTATTCTTCACCTCGGTCTGCATCTCGCAGACGAAGGCACCGGAAAATAATCTCCGGTCAAAATAGGAGCCAACATCATAAGCCAACCCCCTCTTTTCCCGAATCTCCTTTCCCAAACGGGAGGTTAATGCCCCGGCGCCGAAGATGAAATTCATCACCCGGACCGGCAGGACATCTTTATCAGTTTCTCTAATTCCAAAATGACCGAGCATAATATAAGCCTGGTTAACATCTTCCTTCGTAATTATCTTCGCTCGTTTATTTGCCACTTTGCTCACTTCTGGAAATTGTAATTGGGGGATATTCCTTTGGGGGATTTGCGCAAAGAGATTTCTTATCTTAGAGATCAGTTCTTCCCTCTTAAAATCACCAACCACAACGAAAAAGATATTGTTCGGCACATAATATGAATTGTAAAAATTTACAACATCTTCTCTCTTTAATTGCCGAACGCTCTCCTTTGTTCCAACGGTAAGATGGGAATATGGGGTATTTTGGAATAGGAGTTTATAAAACTCCTGGCTCAATATATAGTCTGGCGTCCCTTCATCTCTTAAAATCCCGGATATGATTTCCGACTTTAATTTATCAATCTCGGTATCAGGAAAAACCGGATTCGTCAGGATATCGTAGAGTATATCCAAAACCAAATCCAAATCTTTATTAAGAAAGGATACCGAAATCTGAGAGTAGTCATATCCTGCCCATTCGCCAATCCTTGCTCCAACCTCTTCAATCTCCTCATAGATTTTAAGAACCGAACGTTTCTTAGTTCCCCGCAGGAGCGATTTTAGGACAAGGTTCGCTAATCCTTCCTTTCCCTTTGGCTCAAAGACACTTCCCACCTTTATGACCACCCGCATCTCCACAATGGGCAGTTTGTGGTCTTCATAGGATAGGACAATTAATCCATTCTCAATAGTATCCCGCTGGAATGGGAAGCCGGTTGTGGAGAGTGTAGTTAGATAGAAAATGAAGAAAAGAAGACCAATCCTTTTCATCTCTGTGCCTTTCCCGGTAAAAGGACTGCCACTGTCCGATTATCTTCATAAAAATACTTCTCCAAAACCCTCCTTATATCTTCCTTGCCAACCGCAGAAATCATCTGCGGATAGTTCTCAAAGAAGCGGTAATCATTGAGGAGAATTTCCCACTTTGCTAACTGATAAGCAATGGAACGAATCCGGTCCAAATTGAAGAAGTAGTCAGCAATCACCTGATTTTTTATTCTTTCTAACTCCTTCGTCTCAATCGTATCCCTTTTTAGCCTTTCTATCTCCTCGTAGATTACCTCTTCGGTCTCGGTAATCTTAGTTGTATCCTTCACCACCGCAAAGAAATGGAAAAGCCCGGGGTCTTTTTCAATATCGGAACCACCAAATATATCGGTCACCAATCTTCTTTCGTGAATCAGTCTTTTATAAAGGCGAGAACTCTTCCCCCGAAGGAGAATCCCTTCTAAAACCTCCAGAGGAAAATAATCAGGGTCTTCTATACCGCAGGTATGATAGCCAATCATTAAGAAAGGGGTTTTAACATCCCCTTTCAGTTTTATTCTCCTCTCCCCTCTTTGGGGCGGTTCGGAAAATCTTTTCTCCGGCACCTCCTTTCCTTTTATCCTTCCGAAATAGGTCTTCACTTTATTTATTGCCTTCTTCGGGTCTAAATTTCCTGCCAAGACTAAAACTGCCCTTTTTGGTTGATAATTATTCTTATACCAATCTCGCAAATCTTTAACTCTCATTCTTCTCAGATCGTCCATCCAGCCAATTACTGGCTGCCGATAGGGATGGGAGAGAAAAGCGGTGGCATAGAAATTCTCCCAGATGACACTGTAAGGTGAATTTTCACCCAACCGCCTCTCTTCCAGAACAACCTGC
>JBBIHO010000020.1:0-12903 GCA_037446935.1 Caldifarciminota bacterium
TTTTTATTTTGCAGGATTTCTTTGCCAATTACCATACAGAGAATATTCCTTGCTATATAATGATGGGAAAGTTTCTCTTATGGATGAGAAATTTCCTCACAAATAAAAATTGTCCGAACTAATGTCCGAAGGTCAGGAAAGGCGACGGATTGACTAATGCCTCAATTTGGCTATAATTTAAGAATAAAAGGATTATGCCAAAAGGGAATAAGAAGAGGATCCTTACCGGAGATAGACCAACCGGACCCCTTCACCTCGGTCATTATGCGGGAACTATTGTGAACCGGGTGAAGTTGCAATATGAGTATGAGACCTTCATTATTATTGCGGATGTTCAGGCACTTACCACCAACTTTGAGAAGCCGGAAAACTTGAAGGAGGATGTCTTTCACTGCGCCTTTGATAATCTTGCCTGTGGTTTAGACCCCAAGGTGGCAAATATCTTTATTCAGTCAATGATACCGGAGATTTCGGAACTGACGATTTATTTTTCAATGCTCGTCACGGTAAATACCCTCCTCCAAAATCCAACGATTAAGACCGAGGCAAAGGTCTTCGGCTTTGAGGAGAGGTATCCTTATGGATTTTTAGGCTACCCGGTCTCGCAGGCAGCAGACATAACATTCTGTAAGGCAAATTTGGTTCCGGTTGGTGAGGACCAAATTCCCCATATTGAGTTTACAAGAAAGGTTGTCCGCAGATTTAATGAACTCTATGGTGAGGTCTTGGTGGAACCAGAAGCCTACCTGTCTAATGTGCCAAGGCTCCCAGGTCTTGACGGGCAGAAGATGTCAAAGAGTATCGGGAATTGTATATTTCTGAAAGATACGCCAAAAGAGATTGATGAAAAGGTGCGAAGGGCATTAACTGACCCGGCACGAATTCACCCCACAGATTTGGGACACCCGGAGGTCTGTATCGTATTTGCCTATCATAAGGCATTCAATCTTTCAAACTTAAAGGAGATTGCCGAAGATTGCCGTCAGGGAAAGATTGGTTGTGTTGATTGTAAGAAGAAGTTGGCAAAGAGGTTAAACGAGATATTAGAGCCAATTCGGGAAAAGAGGAGTTTCTATGAGAAGAACCGCCAGTTGGTTGCCGATATTCTCTTGGAAGGGACGAAAAGGGCAAAGGAAGAGGCGGAGAAGACATTGGAGGAGGTGCGGCGGGCGATGAGTTTGAAATATTTCAACCCCTGATAATATGAAAAATTATGCACTCATTTTAGCGGCTGGTAAGGGAAGACGGTTCGGCGGTAAAAAGCAGTTCTATCTATTAAAAGGAATCCCCCTCTTATTGCACTCGGTTATCGCCTTCAATAAATCCCCTGCCTGCTCGGAGATTGTTATTGTTACTAATGGGAATAAGGTTAGCATGGTGCGGCGACTGGTGAAGGAACATCGGCTACATAAGGTGACGAAGGTTGTGGCAGGAGGCAAGCGGAGAATTGATTCCACATACGAAGGGATGAAAGAGATTTCTCCTCCCGGCATCGTGGCGGTGCACGATGCCGCAAGACCAATCATTGAGCAGGATATGATAAGGAATGGGTTTAAGTTTGCAAAGAAGTATCGGGCAGTTATCTTCGGCATCAGTGTAGAAGATACAATTAAGAGGGCAAGGGATTCCCGTATCCTTGAGACGATAGATAGAGAGAACCTTTACGCAATCCAGACCCCCCAGTTTTTTGAAATTGGACTCTTACATCAGGCACTACAGGATGCCTTAAAGAAGGGGGAGGACGCAACCGATGAATCTTCACTTATTGAAAGGCTCGGCTATTCGGTCTACTTATTCTTAGGAAATAAGAGGAATATAAAGATCACGACCCAGGAAGACCTCTCCTTAGCCTCCTTATTATTGCAGAATGCGGAAAGGAAGTTATGAAATTTGGGGATAAAAACTTAAAAGTTGGGATTTGGGAGAAGACTCAAAACTCTAAATCCGAAATCCTAAACAGACTCAAAACACAAAGCAGGTTTTAAATTAAAGGATGGGTCCCATCAATATCACAATTCTCGGTTCTACCGGTTTTTTGGGGAGGCAGGTTTTGGATGTGATTTGTCACCACTGGGAAAGATTTTCACCCTTTGCCCTTGCCTGTGAGAGAAATTATCCCCTCTTATTAAAACAGGCAAGAAAAATTTCCCCCCGCTACTTAGTTGTCTATGATGAAGAGGCGGTGAAGAGGATAAAAAGGGAGAGTTTGCCGGCTGGTGTAAAACTCCTTTATGGCGAAGATGGGATTATGGAGATTGTCTCCCATCCCGAAGTGGACATGGTATTCTTTTTAGCCTCCGGAACCAATCTCATCCTCCCCTTACTTTTTGCCATTGATAGGAAGAAGAAGATTTGCCTCGCCTCCAAGGAGATGGTCGTTGCCTTCGGCAAGTTTATATTCCAGCGGGCGCAAGAGAAAGGGGTGGCGATTATCCCGGCGGATTCCGAAATCTCCGCCATCCATCAGTGCCTTCATAATCACCAAAGAAAGGATATCAAGAGAATCATCATCACCTCTTCTGGCGGTCCTTTCTTCAAGCAAACGAAATCGCCAACTTTAAGAAATGTCCTATCTCATCCAATCTGGCGAATGGGGAGAAAGATTACTGTTGATTCGGCAACCTTGATGAACAAGGGTTTTGAGGTGATTGAGGCGGTTCGCTTCTTCTCACTGCCACCGGAAAAGATTTCGGTTCTAATTCATCCCCAGGTGATAATCCATTCAATTGTTGAATTTGTTGACGGTTGTGCTCTATCCCAGATGGCACTCCCGGATATGCGAATCTTTTTGCAATATGCCTTGACCTATCCTGACCGTTTGCCTTCTTTTATCAAGCCTTTATCGTGGCAATCTCTCCGTCACTTAGAGTTCTTTCCCCCGGGAAGCAAGAGATTTCCCTGTCTTGCCCTTGCCTATGAGGCGATAAAAAGGGATGGCTCGCTACCAGCAGTTCTTTCCGCAGCGGATGAGATAGCAGTTAAAAGTTTCTTATCCGGAAAGATAAAGTTCTCTTCCATACCGAAGATAATTGAAGAGACCCTCTCCTGGCATCGGCATATTAAAAATCCAACCTTAAATGAACTTTTTGTTATTGAAAGAGAGGCGAAGGAGAAGGCAGTTGAATTAGTCGCAAGGGAAAGCGGGCGATGATTTTAAGTAGCACAATCTTTGTGATTATTGTCATTGGACTATTAATATTTGTCCACGAGTTGGGACATCTCTTTGCTGCCAAGAGGTCTAAAATCCCGGTGGAAAAGTTCTCCATTGGATTTGGTCCGGCTTTAATCCGCTGGCAAATAAAGGAGACCACCTACTGCCTCTCCCTCATCCCCTTAGGTGGTTATATTAAATTATTTGGGGAAGAGGAAGAGACCCCAGGCGGTTTTCTTTTACAGCCGTTGGGCAAGAAACTATTCGTTGTCCTGACCGGACCATTCTCCAATTTCCTTCTTGGGCTATTTGCCACCTTTCTTGTCTATTTCTTATTTGGGATAAAATATGCGGAACCGCGAGTTGATTTTGAAAGACCCGTCCAAAAGAAAGATTTCTTGGAGCGCAAGGATTTAATTATCCGAATTGACCGGGAGACGATTCCCTCTTTTGAGGAATTGGAAAGGAAATTGGAGAAGTGGGTAGGGAAAGAGGTGGCAATTGAATTTCTCCGGGAGGGGAATCTTTTAACCCTTTCGCTACCGGCGGATACGGTTCTGGCTTATATCCAACCATTTGTCTTGCCAATCGTTGAGCGGGTGAAAAAGGGCAGTCCAGCCGAAAAGGCTGGTCTGCGACCGGGAGATAGAATAATTGCGATTGATGATAAGGAGGTTTTAACCTGGGATGAATTTACCAAAATTGTTAGATATGCTGGGGGCAGATTTATCAAGATTACCTGGGAGCGCCAAGAAGAGACGCTGAGTGCGGTATTGAAACCGGAGTTGGTTAGTGATGAATTGGGTGAGAAGCGAATTGGGCAGATTGGACTATGGGTTTATCTTCCGAAGAAAATACCGGGATTTTTCGCCTCCTTAGGGATTGCGGTCAAGAGAACGATTTATGTCTGTATCCAAACCCTAATCATTATCTATAAGGTGATTGTGGGGAAGATTAGCCGGCAGGCGATTGGCGGACCGGTGCTGATTGCCAAATTGACCTACGAAGGAGTTGCTTGGGGCTGGGAATATATATTATCCCTTTTAGCTGCCCTCTCCTTAAATCTCTTCATAATAAACCTCTTGCCAATTCCCGTAGTGGATGGTGGCAGGTCTTGCCTATTTATCATTGAGAGGATAAGGGGGAAGAATTTTTCCAAAAAGGAGTTGGAGAAGGCATTCTTTATCGGCTACGCAATTGTTCTCGCGATTGCCCTCTTTGCCCTCTTCAACGATATGCGGCGGATCTTCCTCCGCTAACTATCCTGCTCATTCCTCAGTGGATTTTCAACCATCTCCTTTCTCTTTCGGGAAGTCCGCCAAATATGGACCCCGACAAATCCTCATTGGGGTAAAAAAAGCAAAATCGGGGCAGAGTTAAACCTTAGCGAAGTAATACAATTTTATTCCGAAGGATACCGGACTGGGATTTTAAGAAGAGGATATATACCCCGGAGGGGAGGTCTCGGTTATTTTCGTCCTTCGTGTCCCAGACCACTCTTTTCGTCTCCTTCCCTTCCCAAATCCATTTTCGGCAGGGTTTTCCTTTCAGATTATAAATCGTGAGGCTTGTTCTCCCTGATACCGGTATGAGAAACTTCTTCGTCTTTCCCGCCATCGGAAGAACCTTAAATTGGGAGAAGTCTCTTCCCTTCTCTTCGTTTATACCCTGAGGGAAGTTGACCCAAACCCTGATTCCCCATTCCGCTCGTCCTTCCTCGGGATACCATTCGCCATCAAAACAGCACCAATCAAGGCCGGTGAGCGGAGAGGTCATATCCCCACGGAAATAGCAATCCCAACCCGGAGGATTCTGATAACCTGCGTAAAAACTTCCGGAGGTGATAATCACATTATAGGGGGAAAGGTTTATTGCATACCAACCATCTTCTCTCGCCGTAATTTCTTCTGAGCAGAGAATCGTGCCCGGCTCGCCATTCGGTCCATCATCGTCAATTATCAAACCAATCGCCTTCAGACTATCCTCAATGTCCGCAAGGTATAATTTAAGACTCTCAATCTTGGTGGGGTAATAGGGAGGGGTGAACTTCATCGCAAAGCGACCAAAAGAATCAACGCCGAGACCGAACCCACCTTCAAAGGTGCCGTCGTCATAGCGAAGGAGAGAAGGATACCGATGGACAAAACCCTTAATTCTCCGAGAATTGTTCTCCTGAACAACATCATTGGGCAGAAGATTTTTCACACAAATCCGGTATTCCCCAGAGGTTATTGGATGCCACCGCCGGGTGAAGATTGCTGTATCAATCTGTCGTGGAGAAAGGGAGACGAAGGTTGTATCTGTAGTTATCGGATTCCCACCCTCGTCATAAACTCGGTATAGGATTGGGCAAGAATCCTCTCGCCCATTACCGAGATTTTGCACCACGGTTGAAATGAGAACATCGCTACCAACCGGATGGAGCGGACTCTGACCCGGCGATATCTCCCAAACCGCCACATCGTGTCTCGCGCCCGTGAGTTTTCCGACCGCCCGAATCATCAAATCACCCCAGGGCATCCACTCGGCAACAGACCAATTGACCCCATCCCTTGAGTAGGCGACCCGCCGCGGATAGTCATATCTCCTATCGGTACAGGGATAGGGCGGAAAAGAAGTTCGCAATCCCGCCCAGAAATCGGTGGCGATGGTAATATTCGGAATCTCTATCTCCTCCCAATAAGGGTGAGAACCGCCGACCAAGCGGACAGGCCCAAATATCACTTGCCCTGGAACCCCGGCACTATCTCGCCAGAGATAAAAATCCCCTGCGCCTCCGGAATCATAAGTGATGATAAGAGCCTTTTTTAAGGTGCAGAGAACCCCAGGCGTAAACCTCTGCGCCCACCAGTAAACATCCCCAAAATCAAAATAGCAATGAGGAATGCCGTCATCGTTAAAAAGGGTATCCAAGTTTTGGTGGATTGGCGAAAGGATTTTTTCTCCCTTCAACAATTTGGGAAGCAAATAGAGGCGATAAGACTTCCGGTGAGGCGGATTTTCAACCCGGTGGTCGTAGATATTTATCTCTTTTCCCGATATGGGAGAGAGACTAACTATTAAAAAAAATAAATTGGTTAATAACATCTCCACCTCCCTTTTTATTCAACGACTACGCTCTTTGCCAAATGTCTCGGTTTGTCAACATCACAGCCCCGGAGGACCGCAATGTGATAGGCTAATAATTGGAGAGGTATGATTGTGATTAAGGGGGAGAGGAAATCCTCCGTCGGCGGGACATAAACAATATAATCTGCCAGTTCTTTTATCCTCACATCTCCCTCTTCGGCGATGGTGATGATTTTGCCGCCACGCGACTTCACCTCATTTAGATTGGAGAGCATCTTCTCATAAAGGGCATCCCTCAATACCATTGCCACCACCCCGACATCCGGACCCAAAAGGGAGATTGGACCGTGCTTCATCTCGCCTGCCGGATAACCAGTGGCATGGATATAGGAGATCTCCTTTAACTTCAAGGCACCTTCCAGTGCCTGCGGATAATTTATTCCCCTCCCCAAGAAGATGAAGTCCTTCCGATAAAAATTCATCCGCGCAATCTCCTTTATTTTGTTGTCCAATTTTAAGACCTTATTCATCTTGGCAGGGATTTCTTTCAAGGAGGCGAATCCATTAAATCGCTTATTATCCAAGACCTCTCGCTTTTCGCCGCAATAGATGGAGAAGAGGAGGAGGGTAAAGAGTTGAGCGGTATATGCCTTGGTTGAGGCGACGCCAATCTCAGGACCACAATTTATATATATGCTGGCATCCGATTCCCGGTCAATTGAACTCCGTTTCGTATTGACAACCGATAAGACCTTTATCCCCTTACTTTTCAGCATCCGCAAGGCAAAGAGGGTATCAATCGTCTCCCCGGATTGACTGATACTAATTCCTAATATCCTCTCCTTATCCTTAAATACTATCTCCCGGCCAATCAGTTCCGAGGCGATTTCTACCTGCGTTGGGATTTTGGCAAAGGTTTCAAAGTAATCACGGGCAATGAGACCGGCATGATAAGAAGTGCCGCAGGCAAAGATTAAAATTCGCTCCAGGTTCTTTATCTCCTCGGGAAGGATTCTTGTCTCCGGGTCAAATATCAATCTTCCGTCCGGCAGGATACGGCGCCGGATATTCTCTTCCAAGACCGCAGGCTGTTCAAATATCTCCTTGCGCATATAGTGGCGATATCTTCCCTTAGTCACCGCCTTTGGTGATATATCTATCTTCCGTGGTCGTTTTCTTATTCGCGCCCCTTCAAAGTTAAAGAAACTTATTCTCTTTTTTCCTAAGAGACAAATTTCAAAGTCATCAAGGACAAATACATCTTGGGAGACACCAACCAGTGCCAGGATATCGGAGGCAATAATCTTATCCTTTTTTGAAAAACCAACAAGTAAGGGAGAACCTAATTTTGCCCCTAAGATATAGGGTTCATTTTTGAAAATGGCCAATATGGCATAGGTTCCTTTTAAGCGTTTTGTGGTCTTTTGGAAGGCAGTGAGTGGACCTTCTTGAGCATACTTCTCTAATAGATGGCAAATTACCTCAGAATCGGTGTCACTCTTAAAGATATGACCTTCCGCAACGAGTTCCTCCTTTAACTCCTGGTAATTTTCAATGATGCCGTTGTGGACCACAGCAATCGCTTCTTGACAGTCGGTCAAGGGGTGAGCATTCTTCTCTTCCACGGGACCGTGCGTCGCCCAGCGGGTATGCCCAATTCCAATATTCCCTTCCAATCTCTTTCCGGCCAGAATTGCCTTTAACTTTGGGAGCCTGCCGGTCGTCTTCACCACTTCTAATTTTCCTTCCTCCCTGACCGCTAATCCACAGGAGTCATAACCACGATATTCCAACCTTTCCAATGCTACCAAGATGACTTCTTTAATATCCCTTTCCCCTAAATAGCCGACTATGCCACACATAAATCCCCCAAAATATCTCTTATTTTATTCACCACCTTACGATGCGAAGAACAGATGATGATGCGAACCACTGGTTCGGTATTAGACGGTCGGCAATGGAAGAAAGAGCTTTCCGTGCCAAGCCAGAGGCCATCCACACTCTCCTCTTTCACCCTCCCCTCTTCTGCCAGAACCTTTTTAATCTCCCTTCCGATTTTTGCTAATGATGAGGCTTGAGAGTAATTCCAGATTTTCCCTTCTTTTGGGAATGAGAACTTCTTCATAATAAACCGCGGCATCGCCTCAACAATTTCTGATAACTTCTCTCCTTCGGAAAGAAGGGCAAGGAGCGTGAGGGTAGCTAAAATCCCATCCCGGGTAAAATTTATATCCCTGATGATTACCCCACCATTCCCTTCCCCACCAATCGCGGCATCTCTTCTTATCATCTCTTCTGTGACATTTCTCTCCCCCACCTTTGTGCGATAGGTAGCAACCCCATACTTCTTCGCTACCGCATCAACCAAAAGGGATGTGGAGAGGTTGGTCACAACCGGGCTTTTCCGCCGCCGGAGGAAAAATTCTAAGGCTAAGGGAAGGGTTAACTCTTCGCCTAACGCCTTCCCTTCTTCGGTAACAAAAGAGACACGGTCACCATCCGGGTCAAAGGCAATCCCCAAATCTAACTCCTTTGCCATTACGAAAGATTTTAACTTGAGGAGATTATCCGCTGCTGGCTCCGGCCTGCGTGGAAAGCCAGCACGGCAGGGGGGGTAGATATGAAAGGAACGGCAGCCAATCTTCTCAAAAATCTTATCAATCAAAAAATAGGCGGCACCGTTGCAGGCGTCAATGGCGCAAGCAAATCTTTTGAAATTTATCCCCGAGAATAGTCTATTATTTACAACTTCATCAATATAAAGATTGGTGAGGTTGGGATTAAAGGAATGGGTGCCTTTATTTTTTGGACTCATCTTCTCTTGGTGGCTGATAATATCCTCCATTCTCTTAATCGCCTCTTCGGAGAGAAATAGACCATCCGGACCGACAAATTTCAACCCATTATATTCAATTGGATTATGGCTGGCGGTTAGGACAAGACCGCCAGAAAATCTTCCCTTCCGGACGAGAAAGAGAAGAACCGGGGTGGGGACAATTCCCAAGGTAATCGCGTTCCCCCCTTGCTGAGTCACTCCGGATATAACTTCGGGTAGAAGCATATTCCGTGATGGTCGGTTATCAGTAGCAATCAGGTAATCTCCTTTTCCAATTAATTGCACAAAAGAAGAGGCAAATTTAGAAAATAAAGAAGGGGTCTCTTTTTCATCTACCCTTGCCCTTAATCCGGAGGTTGAGAGCATTACCTTTTCCATAAATATATTTAAGCAAAAAAGATAAAACTGTCAAGGGAAAAAATGAAATAAAGAGAAATCTCCATAAAGAATCGGCTAAAAAATCAAACCTTATATCAAACTATCACTTAATCTTTCTTTAAGGCAATTTCTCAAAGTGACGCCAATTCCAAAATGCCATCTATCTTTCATCCGTTTTCCGATTTCGGTCGCTTTGCTCCCGTCCGTTGGAAGCGGTCGCTTTGCTCCCGCACGATGGGAACGGATATTTGTCTTTTCCCGCCGGTGATTTTAGACAGAATTTCTACTTCTTCCAGGTGGTTAGGTGGTACCGAGGTCTGTGAACATTACAATTGTTAGATGATATTCACCTCTCTTTTACCCGGAACAACCTCGCCAATTACCCGCGCCCCTTTAATCCTCTTTATCCGGGAAAACTCTTTACTCGCAAATAAGACCATGCCAATCCCCATATTAAATACCCGATACATCTCCCCCTCTGCTACCTCACCGAACTCTTTTATCAGTCGGAAGATTTCCGGTATCCGCCAGGAGTCCTTTCTGATGACAACCGAGACATCTTTTGGTAAAATCCTTTTGATATTCTCATAAAAACCACCGCCAGTAATGTGAGCAATGCCATTGAGATAAGGAAGAATTGGATAGACCTCTTTCAAATAAGACTTATGAACTAATAGTAACTCCTCGCCAATCGTCCGTCTTAAATTGCCAATCCTATCTCCCACCTTAAGACCCTTCTTCTCAAAGAAGATCTTTCTCGTTAGAGAATAGCCATTCGTATGGAGTCCATTTGAAGGCAAGCCAATGAGTAGGTCTCCGACCTTTATTCTCTTGCCATCAATAATCTTCTTCTTCTCCACCACCCCAACGATAAAACCGGCTAAATCATAAACTCCCTTCGGATAGATTCCTGGCAACTGGGCAATCTCCCCACCCACCAGGGCTAAATTATTATTCCGGCATCCCCTGACCAAACCACAAAGAACCTCCTCAATCACCCAATCCGGGACCTCGCTAAAGGCGATATAGTCTAAGAAGAAGAGGGGCTTTGCCCCTAAGGTTAAGATATCATTTACGCAATGGTTAACAATATCCTCACCAACCGTCGTATGACGATTCATCATCTTTGCGACTAAGAGTTTCGTGCCAACACTATCACAACTACCGACAAGAACTGGATTCTTATAACCCTTTAACTCGTAAAGGGAACCAAAGAGACCAATTGAGGAGAGAACCGACTGAGAAAATGTCTCCTTGGCTCTTTTCTTTATCCCCTCCTTGATGCTTGACAACCGGTCAATATCCACACCCGAGTCTTTATAGAGAATCATCTCTTTCCTCTTAGACCCTGCAGGAATTTAATTAAATCAGGATAGCGCATTGTATTTATCACATCTTCCTTTTCCAACCAGCCCCGCCGGGCAATCCCCACTCCAAACCGCATCCAGTGCATATCCATTAGTCCATGGGCATCGGTGTTAATACAAATCTTAATCCCCATCTCTTTCGCTTTCCTCAAATGCAACTCGTCCAAATCCAACCGGTCCGGATAAGCGTTTAATTCTAATACTTTGTTATATCGCCTGGCATATTCCATAACCTTTTCTAAATCCACCTCGTATCCTTCGCGGCGGGAGATGAGTCTACCGGAGGGATGGGCAATTATTTGGACATAAGGGTTTTCAATCGCCGAACAGATTCTTTCGGTCACATTCTTCCTAAAACCCTGGTGAATTGCCGCAACAACCACATCTAAATCTTTAAGGATTGAATCAGGAAGGTCTAATGAGCCATCACTAAGTATGTCAACTTCAATTCCGGTGAGGATTTTAATCTTTGGGTATTTCGCCTGCAATTTTTTAATCTCGGTAATCTGCCTCTCTAATCGTTCTTTGGTCAAGCCATGGGCATATCTTACTGACTGAGAATGGTCGGTGATGGCAATATATTCGTAGCCGAGACTCAGTGCGAATTTAACAATCTCTTCTATGGTAGAATCGCCGTCAGAATAAGATGAATGGATTTGCAGGTCGCCGCGTAAGGAGTTGTAGTCTATTAGTTTCGGTAGTCTATTTTTTAAAGCAGATTCAATCTCCCCCCGATCTTCTCGTAATTCTGGTGGTATCCAAGGAAGCCCTAAGGCTTTATAGACCTCTTCTTCGGTCCTACCGGCAATATATCTTCCTCCTTTGAATACCCCGTATTCAGAGATTTTTAATCCCTTCTCCTTTGCCAATGAACGGAGTTTTATATTGTGTGCCTTGGAACCTGTGAAATACTGGAGAGCAGCCCCATAGGACTTCTTTTGAATAACCCTTATATCCACTTGTCTTGCTCCAACCATTATTGATGCCTTCGTCTCCCCTGCTGAAAGCACCCTTGTTGCCTTGGGATATTTTGTAAAGTATTCAATAATCCTTTTCCCTTCTTTATTCTGCCCGGTGCAAAGAATATCAATATCGCCAATCGTCTCCTTCATCCGACGTAGCGAACCCGCGGCACAGACCTCAATCTTGGGCAATTTCTTTAAGTATTCAATAATCTCTTCGGCGACCGCCAGTGCCTCATTGATGGGGATTCTCGCCTGTGCCCCTTCATATAACTCTATCCCCTTTTTAATGTTCTCCACCTTCTTTTCCCCCATCCGAAATAATTTGGCGAGTCTTCCATCCGCAATCACTTGTTTTAAGTCGGCAAGGTTTTGGACCCCTAATTCCTGATTTGCCAAAGCAAGGGTCTTCGGTCCTAAGTTTTGGATATTCAACAACTCCAATAGTCCTTCCGGAATTCCTTTAATCGCCTCTTCGTATTTCTTCATCTTCCCCGTCTCTAAGTATTCCTTAATCTTTTTCGCAATCCCTTCCCCAATCCCGGGAATCTCTTTTAGCCTTCCTTCTTTCGCTATCTTCCCAATATCTTCGGGTAGATCTTCTAATACGCGGCTCGCCTTCCGATAGGCAATCACCTTAAATGGCATCTCATTCTTATATTCTAAGGCATCAGCGATGCGAGCAAAGATTTTGGCGATTTCCTTATTTTTCGTTAGATAATCAACCATATAATTAAATATAAGGGAGAATTGGATTTTAATCAAGAGTAGCGGCTTGGCGCCGTTCTCCGTTCACATCGTGCGGTTATACCTCTGACCGCACCTGGTTGTTTAGCAATCCGAGGATTTGCTCAATTTCTACTGGCTTAAAGAGTATCTCTTGGACGCCAAGTTCTTTTGCTCTCTCCACCCTTTCGTCATCAACATAACCGGTCATAAGGATTATCCGCAGATTGGGTTTTATCTCCTTCATCCTCTGATAAGTCTCTATGCCATCAATTCCCGGCATTACGATATCCATCAGGACCGCACTGAAACCTTCCCTTTTAACCTTTTCGTAGGCAATCGCGCCGTCTTTGGCAGTTACCACTTCCAATCCGTTTATCCTTAGGCATTCCGCGAGTGTCTCTAAGAGGTTTT
>JBBIHO010000021.1:0-12897 GCA_037446935.1 Caldifarciminota bacterium
ACGAAAGAAGGGAACTCATTTGACCGATCAAAACTTAGCCATCCATTTTCAATTCCGCTTCTTCCAGAAGAAGATATCTTCGCTTAAACTAACAAGTGGTTTTATCCCTAAGATTATGGAAAGGAGTTCCTTTCTTTCTATTGGAAGAGCCTTTCGCACCTCCTTAAATCTCTTGATAAAGATTAGGTCAACTAAGACGCGCAGGAGTCCGGAGAGAAGAAATAGGGTTAAAAGGTGTGAGCGGCCAAAGAACGAGGGAAGATGGGATGCTAAATAACCACCAATTGTGCCTCCAAGGAAGAGCGCCACACCGTTGGTAAAGTTGAAATAACCAAGACACCTCGTCCTCACCTCAGGTGATGTGGCATCAAAGATGAAATTTATCGCACAGAGGTTGAAACCTGACCAGGCATAACCGGCAAAGGCATTTAAGGCGATGAGATAAATCGGATTTGGGGAGACAAGCCAGAGAAAGGGAATGAGAGGTATCAGAAGTGAGGCCGCCTTTAGAATCCTCGCATTGCCAAATCTATCCGCATAACTTCCCCAGAGAGGTAAGGTGAGAAGGGAGGCAAGGGTGGAGGAGGTTGTGATTATGGTATATGTGGAATAGGCGAAGTTTAGGTCCCTTAGCATATAAACCGAAAAGAAAGGGGCGGCGATGAAGGTGGCAAAGTTCATCCCGGAGACAAAGAGGGTAAACTTTACAAAGTTACTCTCCGGCAGACGCTTGATGAAACTGAAATAGGAGAAGCGCCGCTCCGGAATAACCTTTAAGGGGATATCAAACATCCGATTGACAAAATAACCGGAGACCGCTCGCGCCAGAGCAGAAATAAAGAAGATGGTAAAAAAGCCGAGGGCCTTATTGGCGGAGAAGAGGAAGAGTAAGAAGCCAGCCAAAAAACTGGCAAGTAGGGTAATAAATCCCAAAATCCTTCCCCGCCAGGCAAAATATTCGCCATATCTTTCCTTTTCTACGGTATCGCTCATCAAACTCTGCCAAACCGGAATAGCCGCCGAACCGAAGGAGGTGTTAAGGGTTAATAGGATGATATATAAGGCTATCCTCTCTATCGGAAGGATTGGCAGAAAGGCGATAAGAAGCCATAAGAGGGCTTGAATAAAAACCGTAGTTGAAATGAACTCAACCCGCCTTCTTGTCCTCTCAATAATATCCGGGGATGTGATCTGAAATAGAGAGCCAAAAAGTTGTGGGAGGGCAGATAAGATTCCAACCTGAAAACTATTCGCCCCTAAGAATAGGGCAAAAGGGATGAGATAGTTTTGGGTGAAGCCAAGATTTAAGGAGGCGAAGAGACCGTCAAGAAAGGAATTTTTAAGACTCTCTTCTCTTTCCGGCTCCATCTCGCTATCTGTTAAAATCGTAGCTCTCTATCGGAAGTCACTAAGTATTATCACCATCTTATAACTTCTCTGAGACTTCAAGAAGTAAATCCCCGGAGAGAATCTTCCCTTAACTTTTCTTCCCAGTGCATCAAAAAGTTCTAATCGCACCGGTGGCGATTTCTCAACGATTCGCTGAAAGGTCTCCTCAATCCCTGGCGGATAGATCAGGAAGTCACTCCGAAAACGGGGAAGAATTTGGAAATTAGAACCAGATTGTGATATGTTCCCGATTATCATAAATGGTGTTTCGGGTATTGCCATTCCAGGGATATTTGTCCCTGGTTCAATCCGCACCAAGCAAGATTCGCTCTCGGTTAGATTATAAGCCCAATATCCTCTATTTCCCTCAAAAATTCCCCTCTCCTTGAAATGAAGGGAATCAACTTTCAGAAGAGAACCCTCTAAGGATTCCGCAATCTGATTTAGAAAGACAAGTTGTGGTGAAATGGAGACCCCTCTTCTGAGGATTAAGAGGGAAGAGCCAGAATCAATATCCATCCGAATGGTCGTCAGATGATTTATCTCCAATACCCTACCGGAAATCTTCACACTATCACCAATCAGAAGGTTGGGAAAAGAGGAGCGGACAAAGATTCCTCTGAATCCGAAAAATGCTGGGTCTTCCATAAAGAAGTCTTCGCCGAATACCCCGGAGACAATTCCACTGGTAATCACCCATTTATTCGTATCCGGAGAGATTCCAGAAGGGTCGGTTGTATATTGAATCTCTCTAATCCGTCGGGGATAGCCAAGATTTATTATCTTCAATGGTGATTGGGTAAATAAACCAAAACGGTTAAATGCCTTTATGTAATAGAAGAATCTCTCACCTGAGTCACCGGGTGGGATTGAATAAAAGAAGGTAGAATCCCGGAGGCGGAAACTATCATGGATAATTGGATAAAATGAAATCCCATCCTGTGAAAAATAGAGGGTATCAGAGATATATCGGAGAGAGTCAAAGTCAGTGTAGATCTTACAATTTATATTCAGAATCTCACCCGGAAGAGGAAATGGCAACTGATTGATATTTGTGATAACTGGGGGTGAAGCCTTGTATTGTTGAATGAGATAGAGGCTTCTCCAAACCGTAGTTACAATCTCTTCGTTATAAAAGCGATGCCGATTTATATCACCGGCTTTCACTCCAAAATAGGTTCTGTCCAAACTATGGATAACTGAACTCTGCCAATTATTGCCGCTACCATAGATTATCCGGCAATGGTTGTCTCCCCCATACTCGGTAATTGTCGCTAACTCTTTCCCAGAAGAACCATCATAGAAATCACCGATTGTTAGGTCAATGTAGCGGGTATCAACTGTCGGTCTAAATATAACCCTTGAATTCCATATCCCGGAATAGTATATCTCAATCACTGCACCATTTGTGGAAGGACTCCTCCCATTTAAGACAGCAATCTCCTCACCAGGTGATGCATTATCAAAATCACCACTTATAATCTCAGTTAAACTCGTATTGGAATTGGAAAAGATGGTTAGGGTATCCCAGGAGTTTCCATTCCAATGAATCCGCCTCACCTTACCATCAAAGAATGTTGCGCCAATCTCCTTTCCGGGAAGAGTTGGGTCAAAGTTGCCAATGGTTACTCCTTTTATCTCCCGAGTATTATTTAAGACGGTTATTATCTCCCAGCCAGAAATGGTCCAGCGGGCAATCCTTAAACTATTATAACAGCCGAGGAGGACCTCATCCTTTCCGTCATTATTACAATCACCAACATCTAAATCATAGATTGGTTCAGTTAAAGTTCCAATCAACTCCCCCTGCCAGGATGTCCCGGTCCAATAAAAACGGAGGATGTTATAAGGTGCAGTGATTCTTCCTAAGACCAAATCCCATTTCCGATCCGAATCTAAGTCACCGCTTCCGAATGAATTATAACCACTGCCAATCCTCCCCAAATTTTCTTCCCTTATCCTCATCGGAGCGAAACGGGCGGTATCAGTTAAAAGATAGGCAAAACTCGTATCACAGAGGAAGATTCTCGTGGTATCATCCATTTCCCCTTTTAGCCTTGATGAGACGGTGAGTCGCCTTAATGGATAAGGGGAAGAAAATATCTGCAGAGTATCCCAACTTTCACCACCGGCGATTCCCAAATAGCCAGAAATTAAAAGGAATGAAGCGCAGACGATGGTATTCATAATAAGAAATCTAAACGGACGCGCCTTACCACGGAGAGATTCTTTAATGCCTGGAGTAGTTCTGATGATACTCCAACGGTAAGGGATTTTAGACGCCGGAGTTTATTACCACTTTCCTCGGGCACTGCCAAGAAGACATCCTTTGTTCCAGGGTAGCGAGTTAAAATCTCCTTTATTGCCAATAAATCTCTCTCCTCTTGCCCCGAGAGTTCAATCACAACCCTTGCGACCCAAAGGGAATAGGAGGCAAAAGGAATTATCTCCTGGGCGCGACAGGAAAGAGAGGCATCTTCTTTCAGACGCGGTCTACCCCGTATTAAGATAAGATTATCAACCTTTAAGAGTTTCTTGTTCTCCTCCCTTGTGGATTCAAAGAGAATGATGTCGCAAAAGCCAGTAAGGTCTTCAACCTGCATAATCAAATATTCCTCACCTCTCTTATTCCGTTTTGTCTTCTTATTCGTAATGAGTCCGGCAAATATACAATCTCGCCCATTGTAGGAAGGAAGGTCTTTAATCCGGGGGAGATTAAAGGATTCGTATTCTAAGATATGCCTCTCTAAGGGATGGGAGGAGAGGTAGAATCCTAATGCATCCTTTTCCCAGAGGAGGGTATCCTGGTGATACCTCTGCCCTTTTCCTTTCTTCGCGACCTTTTCTTTATCTTTATCTTTATCTTTATCTGGCGCAAAGAGGGAGAACTGGCGCGCCGCAATCTCTTCCTTTTCGGAGGATGCCCTTTTCATCTCAAGATCCAAACTCTCTAAAAGGGAACCGCGGTCGGGGTTGATTGAATCTAAGGCACCGGCCTTTATTAAATATTCGTAAGCCTTTCGGGTGCCAAAGGCACGGGTGCGCTTGATCAGTTCAAAGAGGGATCCGTATCTTCTCTCCGTTGGCGAATTTGCGCATACGGTATCGGCAAATGCCTTGCCAATATTCTTTATTGCACCCAAGCCGAAGCGAATCGCATCCCCTTCCAGGGTAAATTCATAGAGACTATGATTCACATCCGGAGGCAAGATGGGAATTCCCATCCCTTTAATCTCCCTTAACCATTGGCCAATCTTTTCCTGGGAACCGATTTCGTTGGTCAGGGAGACACAGATAAACTCTCTGGGAAAGTTTGCGAGAAGGAAGGCAGTGATATAGGCGAGTGTCGCATAACCAACCGAATGCGATTTATTGAAGGCATAACCGGAGAAAGGCAGAATTGCCGAAAAGAGTTCCTCAGCCTTTGGGCGGGGGATATTCTTCTTTTCCGCTCCTTTGATAAAATCCTCGCGCATTGATTTCATCAGTTTCTCTTTCTTCTTACCCATCGCTTGGCGCAGGATATCGGCTTGAAATAGATTGAAACCAGCAATGGTTGAGGCAATCCGCATCACTTGCTCCTGATAAACAATCATCCCATAGGTCTCTTTTAAGATGTCCTCTAATAAAGGATGGGGATAGGTTATCGCCTTCTCCTTATTCTTCCGCTTGATAAACTCTTCAACATTTCCCTGGGAGAGTGGACCGGGACGATAGAGGGATATGACAGCAACCAGGTCCTCAAACTTTTCCGGCGAGAGTTTCTTTAAGACCTCGCGCATCCCATAAGATTCCAGCTGGAAGACCCCGGTGGTCCTTGCCTCTTTCAGGAGCGAATAGGTCTTCTTATCGTCAAAGGGTATCTTATTAATATCAATTGGTGTCCCCTGCTTGCGGAGGAGTTCACAGGTCTCCTGAATACAGGTGAGGGTCTTCAGTCCCAAAATATCCATCTTAACAATTCCCAAATCGGCTAAGGCATCCATATCGTATTGGGTAGATAATTGGTTATCGGTTGTTTTGTAGACAGGAATCATCTCCCAGATGGTAAAAGGGGTGATGACGATTCCCGAGGCGTGGATTGAGGCATGGCGACAGAGTCCTTCAAGTTTTAAGGCAATCTCCTTTAGAACCTTATAAGAATCTTTTGATTCAAAGAGTGCGGCGAGTCTCTTATCGTCTTTTATCGCCTCCGCTAAGGGGACATTGAAGGGAATCTGCTTACATATTGCATCAATTTCCGGCAGGGGAAGAGAGAGGACACGACCAACATCTCTCACCACTGCCCGCGACTTGAGTGTACCGAAGGTGATTATCTGGGTAACCCGGTCCTCACCGTATTTATTCTTAATATAAGCAATCACCTCATCCCGACGCTTGTCGCCGAAATCAATATCAATATCGGGCAGGGATATCCGCTCCGGATTCAAGAAGCGTTCAAATAGCAAGTCATATTTTAATGGGTCGCAATCGGTAATTCCTAAGGCATAGAGGCAGAGGCTACTCACCGCAGAACCCCGACCCGGTCCGACCGGAATATCATTTCTTTTGGCAAAGTCAACGATATCCTTAACGATTAGAAAATAACTGGAAAAACCCATCTTCTCAATTACGGAGAGTTCGTAATTGAGCCTCTCTCTATGCGCGGGGGTAATCTTCTCATACCTTCTTTTTAAGCCCTCCTCGGCAAGAAACGAAAGATATTGGGCATCAGAAGTGAAACCCGGCGGCAGGGTTGCTGGTGGTAAATAGAAATTCTTCTGATTCACGGGCAGAGATAAATCACAGGCCTCCGCAATCTCTAAGGTCGCCTTGCAAGCCTCCGGTAGGTCAGAAAAGAGAGTCGTCATCTCCTCGGGAGACTTAAAGTAGATCTCCTCCGATTCAAAACTGAGCCTCTTCTTTTCCGATAGTTTCTTATTCGTCTGAATACAGACCATCACCTCGTGTGCCATCTTATCCTCTTTTGCGAGATAGTGGCAATCCCCGGAGGCACAGATTTTTAGTCCAAATCTATCTCTTAGGGAAAGGAGTCCTCTTATAATCTTATCCTCCTCTTTCATCCCGATACGCATAATCTCCAAAAAGAAGTTTTTGCCGAAGATCTCTTTGAACTCCTCACAAGCCCGCTCTGCCCGCTCCTCTTCGCCTCGGCTAAGATAATAAGGAATCTCTCCTTTCAGACAGCCGGAGAGGGCAATTAAACCCTGAGAATACTCCCCTAATAACTCCTTATCAATTCGGGGACGATAATAGAAACCTTCTAAATAACCTAAGGAAACAAGTTTCACTAAATTTTTATAGCCTTCAAAATTCTGACAGAGGAGGGTGAGATGAAAACTCGCCTCCGGAATCTCTGGGGTAATCTTCTTATCCCAACGGGAAACCGGGGCACAATAGACCTCACAGCCAATAATCGGTTTAATCCCAAAATCAAGGCAGGTCTTATAAAATTCCACAGCCCCGAAGAGATTGCCGTGGTCAGTGATGGCAACCGCCGGCATCTGGAACTCCTTTGCCTTCTGGACGAGGGATGAGATTTTAATCGCCCCATCCAAAAGGCTATATTCGGTATGATTGTGAAGGTGGACAAAATTTGCCTTCACTGAACCCGACGGCGTTGGTTCCGAAAAAAGGAATAAAGGTAAATCCTGATTTCTTAAAAGATGCACAATGAAATATAATCGGAAATAAGAGAAAAGTCAAATGGTAAATTAAGATGAAGTCCGCGGCACCGTTATATTTATTTAACGATTAGGATTTTCTGCGGGTCTTCTCCTTTATTCGTAATGAAATATATCCCAGGTTTGAGGGATAGTTCTTTCGGGTCACCTTTATAGACAAGTTTCCCGAGGATGTTATAGACCGCAACACCTTCCTTGGGTCGGAGGATAGGGGCTTTGAGAATATTATTCTCTTTGCTATTTCTTTCTGCCTCTTTCTTCTGCCTAAACGAGATTCCTTCTGGATCGTACCGCCAGATCTCTGGTGTTTTGTTTCCTTTCATAAGATATAACTTCCCCGAAAAGAAGGCGAGCGCCCCGCCGGCGCCAATTCTCTTTCCGGATGGTCCGCGTGGAACCGGTTCAATCGGAACCCAGTCACAGGAAGTCATCCGATACTTCCATACCTCTTCACTATTTCCCCCCTTTGTGGCATAAATCTCTCCGGAGGCATAGGCAAGGGAAGCACCATCCTTTACCTTCTTCTTCTTTCCAATCTGCGGATGGGAAAATGGCAGGGTCTCCCTTTCTATCCATTGGTTTGAAGAGATATCATAAGAATAGAAGAGATTCTTCTTGCCGACCAAAAGATAGAGCAGGTTCCCATCAGTGGTGAGGCAACTACCATCACAAATCGGAACCGGTGGTCCTTGGAGTATCTCCCAGCGCATAGTGGAAAGATTAAGGGAGTAGAACTCTTGTGTCTTTGAACCTTTAAGGAGATAGAGGTGTTTATTTAGGTAAATAAGTCCGGTGCCCCCTTTTAATCCCTTCTCCCCAGGGACTTCTGGGAGATTTGACCAACTGTCTTGGGGAATAGAAAATTGCCACAATTCCTTTGTGCTGTTGCCCTTCGCAATATAGAGGTTATCAGAGCCATAAGTGATTGCTGCTCCCTTTTTCACCTTCTTCGGTTTTATCCCATAAGGAAGGGAATCAACGAAGGCCACCTCACCGGTTTCCGGCGAGAAGCGATATAAACTCCGGGTATTATTCCCTTTGATGAGATATATCCCTTCCGGGGTTGCGGTCAGAGAACCGCCGCTTCCAACCATTTTGTAATCAGGTTCGGATGGAATATTGGCGATATGTCTCCAGGCTGGTGGTTGACTGCTCTCGCCCTGGTAAACGCGAAAGATACCAGAGAAGGAATTGTTTTCCGGATGGCAGTCATAAGGTAATTCCGCATTTATATAACTGATATACACCCCGGTATCGGGGAGGGTGAGGGGTGGAAATTCAATATCCGCCATCTCTTGAGGAAGGAGTCCAATAACATCTTCCCTTTCGGAATAGATTACCGTAGTGCCTCTTCTAATCTCGTAGAGGACGGAAAAACTAACTTCCGGGAATCCAAAATTTGCCACCCTTGCCTTCGGGAAGAAGACCGTATCTTTTGGGATACTGTCCCGGGGAACTAACCTTTCGTTCACTCCAACATCTAAGATTCGGATTAAGAGAGTTGCTGAGAGGGTGTCATTACTTCTCTCCTGGTCGCCGCCAAATTCTGTGGAGCATTTCACAAGATGATAACCCCTTTGAATCAAGGTGCAAGAGATGAAATCAACATCCCTTTCTTCTTCCGGTAGCAAATTTTCTACTGACTGGTAGTCGGTATAAAAACTACCGATAGAAACTCTTACCGGAAAAGAGATTGGCAAGGTGCCAAAATTCTTCACCCTGACCTTTGGGATGACCGAAAGTCCGGAATCAATTGTGCCAACCGGACTCAAAATTGCCACGACCCCAACATCTCCGACATCAACCGTCGTCCTTTTCTCCAATTTATTATTCTCCGGTCTCAAATCACCGTCAAGGCGGGTTGTGCACTTGACAATTAAGGTTCCCCTTTCCGAGACGAGCCAGTCAGGGAAAGAGACATCTCTCACCTCATCCGGATTGAGTGCCACTAAAACCGATTCTTTATAGAGACTGCCAATTGTCATTAAGGCATAGAAACTGGCGTTAACATTACCAAAATTCTTTAGCCTTACCCGGACCGGATGAGTTTCACCAAAATTGACAAAATCCGGAGGCGCAAGGATTTCTAAGATCCCAACATCCCTAACCCGAACCTGAATTGTCCGACGGAGTGAATCATTAGGAGGATACATATCGCCATTAAGCCTTGTTGAACAGGTCAGGATATAACTTCCCCTTGGGAAGTTGGCAGCAAAAGGAAGAAAGGGGAGAATTAATTTAGTATTCGGCTGATGGTTAGCGACAAAAGTGCTTTCATCATAGATATTGCTGATTGTGAGCCGAACCCAATAGGTCTCGGGATTTAAGCCAGAATTAAAAGAAGTGCAGGCAGGAATGTATAAACTACCGGAGTCAATGATTGGAGGCGGTGAAACAATTGATACCACACCAACATCCTTGGTGAGATATTTTCCCTTTTTGTAATAGACCGTATCCCTCTCGGTCCAGGCTAATTTTAGGATGGAATCGGCAAATACCGTGAGGTAAGGGAGAATTGAAGGTTGTGAAGTATTGGTAAGTTGTTCCGCAGTTGACCAGGTTGTGCCGTTGTTTGATGTATTCCGGTAGAATAGTTCGGGGCTACCTGAGCCATCGCTCTGATAAACGATATGAGCAAAATAGGCACCAATTGATACCGAGGCATTGCGGGCAGTTGTGGACGGATAAGAAATAGAACCCCAACTTGTTCCGCTATTGGTTGAACCTCGGAAATAGACTGTGGTGTTTGTGGAGGCGGATGACCAGACAACACCAACCCTTACTCTTCGGCAGTCAATAGAGGGAAAATAATCGGTATATACCGTGCCAAGGCGAATGGTATCTTGCCAGGTTGCACCGCCATTGGTTGAGCGCCGGTAGAAAATCGCAAATCTGCTACTTGAATAATAGACAAGATGAATCGTATCCCGCCAGACAGAAATTGAAGGATATTTACCCAAGCCGAGGGAAAAAGGAGTTGACCAGTAGTCTCCATTATTTGTAGACCGATAAAAATAGAGGCTGTCTCCGGTAAGCGTTGGCGAATGGAGAACAAGATAGAGATTATTCCCCCAGCAACCAATTGCGGTTCCCAAACAACTATTGGCAGGTGAGATAATAGTAGTTTGCGCCCGCCAGGAATTACCGGCATCGGTTGAGCGCTGAATCACCGCCTCAGGATTCAAGGGATAAGAGATATAAATATACCTATCCCAGGCGGCGATTGAAGGATAGGAATTTATTGATGCGGTAAATGACCTCTCCGAACCCCAGGATGTCCCATTATTAGTTGAACGTTTATAATATACCGAAGGAACTCCTCCCTGCCAGCCGGAATAGACACAATGGATTGTATCCGGACCCTTTGTCGCCAAGGAACGACACATCGGATAAGTGGTAAATCTATTTCCCCCTTCCGGGGTTACCTTAATATTATCTGGTTCCCATAAGACAATACCAAAAGAAAAGGAGATAAAAATCGTCATCACGACGATTACCCTTATGAACATCACTTTATAAAAAGCATCCTTCCTTAAAATACCATTACTCCCCATAAATCCCTCCCTTTTATCTGAACGACTCATAAGGTTCTCTCGCATTCCGTAATTATAACATAATAATTCAATTTTGTCAATGGCTTGATTTTTTAACTTCGCCCGCTTATAATCAGTGGTGGAAAAGGTAATTCTGAGTAATCTAATAAGAGAACAGAAGGAACTGAGTAAAAGGGTCCGGATTAAAAATCAATTTGCGAATTGGGAACTTATCGGCGGCGCGGACTGTGCCTTTGGTGAGAAGTATCTCTATTGTGCCTTTGCCGTCTTTTCCAGGGATTTAGAACTGAAAGAGAGCGTGACCTGCCGGATGAAGATTTCCTTTCCTTATATTCCCGGATTCCTCTCCTATCGGGAGAAGGATGCTTATATTAAGGTATATAATAAACTACAAATTTTACCGGATGTGATTCTTTTGGATGGGCAGGGGATTTCTCATCCGAGGCGATTCGGACTTGCCTGCCATATCGGTCTCCTTCTAGACCGACCAACCATTGGCTGTGCCAAGAGCCGGCTGGTTGGCAAATATAAAATGCCAGGCAAAAGAAGAGGCTCCTCTTCCCCTTTAGTCCATAATGGAGAGATTGTCGGCTATGCTTTAAGAACCCAGGATAATGTCTCTCCCTTATTTGTCTCTCCGGGGCATAAGATTGACTTTAATACCGCAAAGGAGATTGTCCTAAAAATGACAACCAAATACCGGATACCCGAGCCTTTAAGATATGCCCATATGATTGCGAATCGGTTGAAAAGGATTGGAGAAGAGTGAAATCGCCGATAAACCCCACCACTCCTCGCACCCCTAATCTTTTATCACTCCTCTTAACCCTCTTAAAGATTGGGACAATCGGCTTCGGTGGCGGGATGGCGATGCTTGCTCTAATCAGAGAGCATCTGGTAAAGAGGCGAGGCTGGATAAGTGATGAAGATTTATCAGTTGCGGTGGCAATGGGACAGATTCTTCCCGGTCCCTTTGTCCCAAATTATGTGGAATATATCGGTTACAAACTATTTCGGTTAAGAGGAATGATACTCTCGGTAATCTTCTTTCTTTTGCCTTCTTATACAATAACCCTTCTTTTAAGTTTTTTCTATTTCAAATACCAAAGAGTCAGTTTTTTAGATAATGCCTTTTCTTTCATATCACCAGCAATTCCTGCCGTTCTTTTATATTGTGCAATTCGGATGGGCAGGGATTATTTAAGGGATTTCTCTTTCGGCCTCTTTTCTTGCCTTGCCTTTTTCGGGTTATATTTCCAATTGGAAATATTTTTGGTCATCGCCCTCTTAGGACTTTTCGGCATCATCTGGCAGGGCGCTATAAAATCTAAACGCAGACTATTTTCCTTCTCCCTACTCTTATTATTAGAATTGGGTTATGTCTTCTTAAAGATCGGTGCCTTAATCTTTGGCGGTGGATTTGCCGCAATTCCATTTATTGAAAGGGAGGTTGTCACCGGACGCGGTTGGTTGAGTCCCAAGACATTTATTGACGGTGTTGCGATAAGTCAAATTACCCCTGGTCCGGTGGCAATCCTCGCGACCTTTGTTGGCTATGGTGTCGGTGGTATTTTGGGAAGTCTCATAACAACCATTGCCTGCTTTCTGCCATCCTTTCTAATGCTTTACTTTCTAATTAAGGTTTATGAAAGAGTTAAGGAGAATTTCTATCTGAAGTCCTTTTTGAGCGGTGTGAAACCGGGAATTGTTGGGATAATATTATTTGCCTGCTTTTCGCTGGGCAGAGCGAGTATCTTGGATATAAAATCAGTAGTTATTGCCATCGCTTCATTCATCCTTCTATTTTGGATAGAGCCAGTCTTTATCATAATCGGATTGGGGGTTTTAGGGATTATCCTGGGCAGGGCTGTTTAACCGATTGACTATCATAGAAGCGGGCGGATAAACCCAAGATATGCTGAGGGAAGTTAAGCAATTCCTTGAACAGTTAGGAAAATGAAATGGATAAGATTTCCCTATCACCCGAAAAGATAAAAGGGACAGACTACTTTTCCCACCACCGGGGAAAAGAAGGGCAAGTGACTAATTTTATTAATCCGCCGGCGGATTTATTTCCCCTCCCTTGATTTTATCACCCTTTCAATTACACGACAAACGACACCAAAAATTACCCCTCAAATTAGGCGAAAAACGACACCAAAAATTACCCCTCAAATCACCCCTTTTTGGACTCCCCTAACGGCAAGATTGATTGGAAAAGTGATTGGACTAAAAACCTCTAAACAGATTAGACCTTTGATTACTCTTCT
>JBBIHO010000022.1:0-12742 GCA_037446935.1 Caldifarciminota bacterium
AAAATCATCTTCATCCTCTTCATATTCTCCCTATCCCATCCCTCTCTCCTTGATACAATAAAGAACTATCAAGGATTCCGCTACGAATATTCCTTCACATCCCTCCCCTTGGCGAGGCGAGGAATCTTTACTGGCTATATAAACCTCTTAGAGAAGAAAGAGGAGAGGATAGGTAGAATCTTTGACCTAAAAGGAAGGATAATTAAGAGATATGAGATAAGAGGAACTGGTGATTGGGAATATCAAAAGATATGGAAGGAGAGAGCCCCTTGCCTATTCCCCTTATTGCCCAGAAGTTATACATGGGAGAAGTCACCTCGTAGTGAGGGTGACATATTAAAGATTCTCTCAATCCTCCTTGGAACCGGTGAGGTTAAAGAGACTACCTTCACTCCTAACCTCTCCTTCTTATCCGGGGGCACTGCCCAAGGAAGGATAACCTATTCAGCCGGGAAGATAACCTCCATCCGAGCCTGGGATTCAATAAGGGGAGTCTTTCTTGAAATAAATTTATCCCACCATAGCCAACTAAAAAAGATAAAGATACCATTCAAGACACTTTTGCGGATTAAGTTCTCTTTGCCGGAGAAGAATATAGACTCTACCCTCTCCCTTCTCAGCCAGAGATTGGAAGTCCTCTCCATCCCTTATCGCCTCCGCCGAAAGAAGAAGACTGGTATCTTAGAACTGGCGGAGAGAATAGAGGAGAGGATAATAGAGATCCTTTTTGCCTCCGGAGAATTTAAGATTTATCGCGCAGGAAACCCCCCTTTTTTTCCCAGCGACTATTCACTACGGGAAGAGGTCTCCCCTGAGAGATTCTCGATAAACTCCTTACCCAACTCCCTTATTATAAATACCTCCCCGGCGATTGAGGTCCATCCGGAGGAGGAACTCTTCTTAGGGATTGATGGCAAAATCTTCTTTCCTTTAATTATTGACAGAGGCGAAAAGAGAGGTATAATGAGAAGTTTTAGAATTGAGGTAAAGGGCAGAGAAAAAGAACTACTTATGCTCGTCTTAGAAAGACCCCTGCCTTTCCCACTAAGAAGGGAAGATGATTGAATCTCTTCTCTTCGCCATCTATCTACTCCTTTTGTTATTCTTATCCCTCTACTCCTTTCATGCCTATTCCATCCTCTTCTATTATCTTCGTCTCCATCGAAAGCGCTTGTTAGGTGAGGGTAGCAATCCCCAATTCTCTGGTCCTCACTATCCATTCGTCACCATTCAGTTACCGATATATAATGAGAAATATGTGGTGGCAAGGCTCATCAACTCCGTAATTAACATAGATTATCCAAAGGAGCGGTATGAGATTCAAATCCTTGACGATTCAACCGATGAGACAACCTTCATCCTATCTAACTTAGTGGAGAAGTATTCCTCTCTCGGTTATAATATCACCCTTCACCATCGAGAAGACCGGAAGGGATTTAAGGCGGGTGCCTTAGCCGAGGGAATGAATTCGGCGCGGGGGGAATTTATTGCCATATTTGATTCTGACTTTATCGTCCCTCCTGATTTCTTGAAGCGAACCTTGCCCTATTTTTATAACTCGCCATCCTCGGTAAAGGTTGCTGCGGTGCAGACACGCTGGGGGCACCTGAATCGTGACTATTCAATCCTCACCCAGGGTCAGGCATTGGCACTGGACGAGCACTTTCTCTTTGAGCAGGATATAAAATGTCGCAAAGGACTCTTCATAAATTTCAATGGCACCTGTGGTATCTGGCGGCGGGAGGCAATTGAGAAGGCTGGTGGCTGGCATGATGATACCCTAACCGAAGATTTGGACCTCTCCTATCGGGTGCAACTTCAAGGCTATAAGATTCTCTTCATCCCGGATTTGGTCTGCCCTGGTGAATTACCGGTAGATGTTAACGGATTTAAGAAACAGCAGTTCCGTTGGACAAAGGGTGGGATTGAGGTGGCGAAGAAAATCATCCCCTCGGTCATAAGAAGCCGCCTGCCCTGGCGGGTGAAATTCTATTCCTTCACCCATCTAACCTCTCCCTTCGTTTATCCCATCCTCCTTTCCCTCTCCCTCCTCTCCTTCCCAATCCTCTATACCAAAATAAGGTATTGCGAGATAACATCCTTATATTCCCCGGACTATCTCTTGGCACAAAGCCGGGCGGTCAATCTCTACTTCATCCTCCTATCCCTTTTCACCATCTTCGTCATACCCTTTCCGATTCTTTACATCCTCTCCTATTACCGGACGCGGCAATTGGATGGCAAAAGGGATGAGAAGAGAATAAACTGGGTGATTATTGCCTTCCTTTTGATTGGCGGATTCGTCTCCCTCTCCATCTTCAACACCCTGGCAATCATCCAGGCACTCTTGGGTAAGAAGACCGAATTTTCCCGCACCCCAAAATTTTCCATTGTGGGGAAAGAGGGGAATCTACGGAATAAAAAATATGTTGATTCCCTTTCCCCGGTAACCTTCTTAGAGATGGGTATGGGATTCTATCTCCTTCTAACCATCATCTATTCCCTGATTCATTTTGAACTGGGATTGGTCCCCTTCCTATTCCTCTACACCCTTGGCTTCTTCTTCCTCTCCTTCTCTTCCATCCGCCAGGAAAAGGAGTGCCGCCATACCATACCCAAAGGGTTTAGGGAGCAAATGACGGATGGGAGTTAATATCGCTTTGCAAAATTCGTGCCACTCACAGCGTGCGGGAGCGCTTCCGCAAGGCCTTGCGAAGCAAGAAGCGAAAGAACCGCGTCCGGAAATTGCGCAAGACTATTCGTAGCGCAGTGCCTCAATTGGATTGAGAAGCGATGCCTTGCGCGCCGGATAAACCCCAAAGAAAAATCCCACCGCCGAGGCAAAAGAGAATGATAATAAAATAGAACCGGGAGTGACAACAGTTGCCCAGCCCGCAAAATGGCTGGTGAGTTTACTCGCCCCAAAGCCTAAGATAATACCAATTATCCCACCGCAAAGGGAGATGATGATCGCTTCAATAAGAAATTGCGCCAAGATATCAATCCTTTGTGCCCCAATTGCCTTGCGAATCCCAATCTCTCTGGTGCGTTCGGTTACGGAGACGAACATTATATTCATAATCCCAATGCCACCCACGATAAGACTGACGATGGCGATGCCGGCTAAAAGGAGAGTAAAGGTTCGGCTGGTCTCTTGGACCGTAGAAAGGATCTCCGCCTGGGAGCGGAGATTGAAATCCTCCTCCTCTCCTTCTCTAATCTTGTGCCTCTCCCGTAGTAAGTTTCTAATCTCCGTGATTGCCTGATCAATAAGCCCCTCTTTCGCCTCAACATTTATCTCCGATACCTGGTCACGCTCTAAACCAAATAATCTCTTCTGGGCGGTCCGCAAAGGGACAAAGACCACATTATCTTCATCCCGAAAACCACTGCTACCTTTCCTACTCATTACGCCAATCACCTGAAAGATATTCCGCCTGATTTTTATATATTGACCGATTGGGTCCTGTTCACCAAAAAGTTTCTCAACCACGGTCTTACCTAAAACCGCAACCCGGCGCATAAGTTTATTATCCTCCTCGGTGAAGAATGAACCCCGTTCAACCGGAAAGTTTCTGATTAGGGGGTAATTAGAAGTTGCACCGTTTATCTCGGTATTCACATTCATATTGCTATAGACCACCTGGGCATTTCGGCGATATGTAGCATCAACCCTAACAACCGAAGGGCACTCCTTCGCAATCGCCTTTGCATCCGCATAAGATAGAGGGGTAACACTGCCACTACCGACCATTCGGCGGAATTGATTAACCATCACTAAATTTGCCCCCATCTGTTTGATGCGTTGGGTAACCTGAGCACTTACGCCCTGCCCAATCGCGATCATCGTAATCACCGCAGCAACCCCAACAATAATCCCGAGCATGGTGAGAAAACTCCGGAGTTTATTGGCGAATATGGAAGAGAGCGCCATATTTATACTCTCCTTCACTTCCGCCATTGTAAACTTCCGCCCTTTCTTCTCCTTATGGGCCGGCATTAAAGACACGCCGCACGCACTCTGTGAGGAGACCTTTTGGTCTTCAATAATCTCACCGTCTTTTAAGCGGATAATTCTTTTGGCATAGGCGGCGACCGTTCTATCGTGGGTCACCATAATGATGGTAATGCCCCTCTGATTAAGAAGGGTTAGGATTGACATTATCTCTCCGCCCGACTTGGAATCAAGGTTTCCGGTTGGCTCATCAGCGAGGATTATTGACGGCGAGTTTGCCAGTGCCCGTGCGATTGCGACACGCTGTTGTTCGCCACCGGATAATTCACTTGGGTGGTGGTGTGCTCGCTCCTCAAGACCTACCGCCCGAATTGCATTAAGCGCCATCTCCTTTCTTCTTCCCTGAATACCCGCATAGATGAGGGGGAGCTCAACATTGGCGAGGGCAGTCAAACGGGGCAATAGGTTATAATTTTGGAAAACAAAACCAATCTTCTCATTCCGGATTGCGGCAAGTTGCGAATCAGAGAACTCACTCACCTTAAGACCGTCAATTAAGTATTCGCCTTTAGTTGGAACATCCAGACAGCCCAAAATATTTAGTAAAGTTGATTTCCCGGAGCCGGAAGGTCCCATAATGGCAATGAACTCACCGTCATCAACCCGAAATGAGACATCCCGTAAGGCAACTAAATCAAGATTACCCATCCGGTAGATTTTACTCACATTTCTCAACTCAATCATCTAAATCCTCCCGGAGGGGGCATTCCCCGCATCATTTGGCGTATTCTCCTTTCGGCTTGACGCCGTTCTCCGAAAGCGGAATCACTTCTTGGTCGGGTTGGACCTTGGACACTACTGCCAACCATTATTTTATCGCCCTCCTTTAAGCCTTCGGTTATCTCAACCATCTTCCCATCAGTGACTCCGATTTTAACCTTTCTTGGTTCTGGCCGGTTACCGGTTGCCACCATAACAAATTTTTCACCATTACGGTCCTTTATCGCACTATTGGGCAGGATAAGGACATTCTCTTTATTGATTATGAAAAATGAGACATTGGCGGTCATCCCGGATGCCCAGCGTCTTGGCACTTTAAGTGGTTCAACCATAACCTTGTAAACAACGACATCCGAGACGACAGTGCCTTCGCGAGAAATCTTGGTTACCTTCGCTGGTATTGATTCATCAGGAAAGGCATCAAGGTTAATTATCGCCGACTGGCCTAAGGTTATCTTACCGATGTCCGCTTCATCTACCTGCACATTTGCCACCAATCTATCCGAGATTACAAAGAGAACCGTCTGGGTAGTGATATTTTGTCCCGGTTCACAGGAACGAAGTATCACTTCCCCGGATATTGAGTTAGTGAGCGGAATTGGTCTATAGGCATTATTAGCAATCGTCTGTGCCATCAGTGCCTCTTTCATCGCGGTTGAATCGCCTTTATTTCGGGCATCCTCCAATTTGGCACGCGCAGCATCTAATAAGACAATTCGGTCTTCACTGGAAATCCAGGCAAGAATATCACCCGGTTTCACCTTGTCGCCCTCATCCACTTCTACCCGCTCAATTCTACCGCTGACCGGTGAATTTACTTCAACTCTCGTATAGGGTTGAATCGTTCCGGTTGCGAGAACCTTAACCTCAATATTTCCCCGCGTCACCTCAACGAGGGTGAATTGGGATTGTTTTGCTTTACTTCTCAGTCTCATTCGGATAAGGAAGAATCCGAAGAGGATGATTATGACAACTATCACCCCAAAAAGAAATCTTTTCATCTATTCCCTCCTTCCACTTTCGGAGAACGACGCCAAGCCGCTTGCCTTTTCTAATGTGGCAGTAGCGACCCGTAGATGATAAAGGGCATTCACATAATTATTTTCTGCCTGGGTCAACTCGCCTTCCTTTTGCTGCAGAAAAAAATAGGATGTCCGGCCCTGCTCATATTGGAGTTTTGTTAATTGGTAGGCATCACGGACCGCTTGGAGTGTTTTATTGCTCACTTCCAGGTTTTTGGTTGCCAGTTGCCAATCGGCGTATGCCTCTTTCACCTCCGATTCTATATTATCGGTTAAATATTGCAGATTAAAATCGCTCTGTTTCAGTGAAATAATTGCCTCCCTGACCTTGGCTTTGGTTGAAAAACCATCAAATAGTGGCAGAGAGAGATTAATCCCGGCACTCCAGTTGGCTTTCTGTTTCCAGAATGTATCTCCCTGTAAGCCATAAGAGGAAGATACCGAAATTGTCGGAAAATAAGAACTCCTTGCCTGAGTAATCTGTGCCTTGAGTATCTCCCGATTGACCTTTTGGCTAATCATTTCTGGTCTTTCATTCTTTGCTTGTCGGATTAAACTGTCAAGCGAAGGAAAATCAATAACCTTATCCTCATACCTGATTGCTATTTCTTCATCGGGCATGCCGAGCAGACGGGCAAGTTCCAATCTTGCCAAAGAGAGTTCCTCTCTTGCCTTCATATATTCGGTTTGATTGAGACTCGCTTCTGCCTGTTTGACATTTGGTTCATTCTCTCGGCCGACACGATAGTTTAATTTTATTAGCATTAGGTTCTCCTTTCGTCTTTTCAGGATATTGTTGATAAGTGCCATCTGCTCCTGTTTCTGTAAGATATTAAAGAATGCCTGCTTCACCGAAAAAATTATTTCGTTTTCCTTTTGGCGATAATTTTCCTCAGCGATTCTTACCCTGGTTTGGGCAATCTTGCCACTTGCCCGAATCGCCCCTCCTTTATAAATTGTCCATTGGGCGGAAAGGCCGGTGGAAAAACTGCCCCTGCCCGATTCGGAAAAATTGCCACTCATTCGATATCCGGTGGAAATCCCTAAACTTGGATAATACGATGCGTTTGCCTCAGTCACACCCACCCGTGCCAATTCAACATCCATCCTGGCTTGGCGCAACTGGAGATTATTTTCTTTTACCCGAGCAATACAATCATCCAGTGTCAATGTCTCGGCAATTAGCGGAGATATGAGAACGAGGATGCCACAGAGACATCTGCTGATGGCGGAGACCGAGAAGGATTTTTTTGCTTTTTGGGAGTGGGCTTCTTTTCGCCCTATCAATCCACCCGCCAAGAGATATCTGGGATCTGAGGCGGATTTCGCAGAACAGCGCCAAGCCGCATAAATAGAGATCTTTTTACCTCTATCTCCTTCGTTGTTAATTATCCTCTTTTCCTCGTTCTCTTCTTTTCTATTCATCTCTTTCTAAGAACCTGCCTCGTATCCGTCACCAGTGGTCAATCGCCATACCTTTTTGCTATTTTGGTCCATAGCGTCTTCTGTGCCGCAAATGTTTGGGAGAAAATGGCGGAAATCGTCCCCTCTCCCTATCCCCAAACCTTTCCCGAAAAAGTTCAAAAAATACCTGTTGCTGCTCCGGTTTGAGAACCTTTTTTATCATTAGAATATTTTCGGTGAAACCAAGTTCAATCTCTGCCTGCCGATTAGCAATCTCCTTGATGAGTGCCTCTATCCGGGATTTATCCACCTGCTCTTCTCTCAGGATTTCTATCAATTCCCTCCGCTTTAATTTTAGCGTCTCCCTTAAAAGATTCATTCTGGCAAATGTTGATTCGTGGATCGCTTCAATTCTCTTTAACTGGTTTTCATCAAGGTTGAGCCGGTGTCTTAAACCACCCCTGCGCCAGCCGTGTCTTATATAGGATTCCTCAATCCCTTTTGGTGTTGGTCTTTGCCAAACAAGCCTCGCAATTAAACCGACATTTATCCCCAGCGAGATAATAAATAATAAGATTAATGCCTTTGGCTTCATCATTTACCTCCTTCACTTAAAAGACCTCCATAAGCATCAACTAATGAGCCTTCAGAAAAATCTTCAAACGAGGTAATTCCGGTTAGATTAGCAACCTCTTCGTTCATTTCGGCTACTTTCACTGCCCTTTGATTAAGCCGATGACCGAGATAATTGCCACCAAGAACCGAAATGGCAAAAAGTGCGGTAATGCCAACCGGAACCATCACCCGTCTCAGCCATTTGAAAGATGGCAACCCAAAAATCCTCTTTGCTTCTCCTTCGGCGATGCGTTGTTTCAGGCGAGTCATAAAATAGGGTGAAACCGCCACTTCTGCCATTAAATCCAGTAAACCGGAGATTTGGGATAGTTCTTCTAATTCCTTTTGACACGAGACACAGGACATCAGATGTTCCGAGATATTGAGCCTCTCTAATCCCCTTACCTCGTTATCCAAAAAGGCGGTGAGGCGCTTTTTTACCTGGGGACATTTCATCCTTTCTTTCATCATTATTTAGACGAATCTTTCGGCAAAAACTTGCGTTAGATTTTACCCTTCTCTCGCAATGGCCGGAGTTTATCTTTCAAACTATTTTTTGCCCGATGAATTAGGGATTCAACTGCGGAGAGTGATATTCCCATAATCTCCGCTATCGCCTGATAAGATCTTCCCTCAAATTTTGATAAAATTAAGGCAATCCTTTGATTTGCTGGTAATTCCTGAATAACCTTCCTGAGGATTTCTCTCATCGTTTCCTTTGCGCAATCAAACTCAACCGTAAGTGATAAGGGAAGATTCCCCTCTGCCAATCTCTTGTCCAGAGAGACCAGTTCTTCCTTATTTTTTCTCTTATAATCTATGCATTGATTGACAACAATCCGATAGAGCCAAGTAGAAAACTTAGACTTTCCCTTAAAACTTCTAATCTTTCGCCAGACCTTGATAAAAACCTCCTGGGCAATATCCTCCGCTTCATTATAATTACCGATATAGCGATTGATTATATTCAAAACTGAATGTTGATACCTTCTCACCAATTCTTCAAATGCCTGCTCATCGCCCGCGGTAATTCTTTTGACCAAAATCAAATCTTGGTCGTCTTTCTCCACAAAATTTTTCATAGCGGCCATTTCTTTTTTAAGACCGTTCAATACTTATTCTATATTTGACACGAAAGGTCCAATATGGGATTATAAAAATTTTATTAAGAAAAGTGACCGTCCGTAGGCTAATACTTTACCCCCACTAAAATTAACCCCCGGGCCGGGGCGGTGATATAGGGTCTATGCTCTCTCCCCTCTAAGGAATTTATAATATCCTCTCTTGTAATCCTTCCCCGGGCATAGTCAACGAGTGCCCCGACAATCCTCCGCACCATCTTATAAAGAAATCTATCCCCCTCAATCCTGATCAATATAAGATTTTTCCTTTTTCTCACAGCAATTCCCTTGATAAAACATATTCCCCCTTTTCTCTGCTTGACAAAATAGCGGAAGTCCCTTTTACCCAAAAAGAACTGAGCCGCCTCCAATAATCTCTCGTAGGCAAGGGGATATTCTATTTCCCAGACCCTTTCCCGGAGCAGTGGCGAGCGTCCTAAAAGGATGCGATATTCGTAGATTTTCCTTTTCGCATCTCGCCAGGCATTAAAATTCTCATTCACCACTTTGATGTTCTTCACATAGATATCTGCTGGTAAGAGGGAATTTAATGCCTTCCGTAATCTATCTGGTGGCATTTCCGAAGAAGAACGGAAATTGGCAAAAAAGGAGAGAGCGGATACCCCTCTGTCCAATCTCCCCGAACCATAGATTCTAATCTCCTCCTGGAAGATCTCTTTTAGGACCTTTTCAATCTCTTCCTGCACCGTCCTTTTTTTTGGTTGTCTCTGCCAGCCAAAAAAATCCCGACCATCAAATTCCAACTCTAAGAGAAGATTTGGCATATTAAACCCTTTTTAATCTTTATTACGATTTATTTGTGGGAGTGCCTTTCTTCTAATTTCCTCTGACAATCTATACAGTATCGGCAGTAAGGGAGCGCCTCCAATCGCTCCTCATCAATTGGCTTCTCACACCTTTCACATATCCCATATTTCCCCTCTTTTATCTTCCGTAGGGCCTCATCAATCTCTATTAAAATCTTCCTCTCCTGGGTTGTGAGTTGGGAGGCGATCTCCCGCTGGTAGGTATCGCTTGATAAATCTGCAATATGTGTCCGGAAGGTTGACAACTCACCCGCTGAATCCTTATCTGCCCTTTCCACAATATTCTCAACCACCTTCTTCTGTTTAATGATCTGCTCCTTTTCCTTAAGCAACCTCTCTTCGTAATATTGCAATCGCTTCTTATCCATAACTTACCCTCTTCAAGGTTATCTTCGCCTTTATCTTCTCATTGCCGACGGAAGGAATCTCTATCTCCTTTTTAATCTCACCATCCCTTTCCCCCTCTTCAATCTTCACTGCCAGGGTCTCTTGGGAGATATAGGATTTGTGCTCATTGATTGTCATCCGCAACTTATCTGCGGTTGTGTAATATATCTCAATCCGGTCGGTAACCATAAATCCCGCTTCCTTTCGTAGTGATTGAATCCTCCGCACCAATTCCCTTGCCAATCCTTCTCTCTCCAACTCCGGTGAAATCTCACAAGGGAGGAATACACCATAATCAAAATCGGCGGCAAAGAATTCTTCCTTGGCGAGGTCTTTCTCTTCGCCTTTCTTATGAAATACTGCCTCTTTAATATTCAGTTCTTCCTTAATTAAATCCTCATATTTTTTTATTTCCGCTAACTCATCCTCTGGTAGGAAGAAGTCTCCCTTCGGTAATGGGATTCGCACCTTCACGCGCATCCTTTCTCGCAGTGTGTGTCCTAAGGAAACAAGTCTGCGCACTACCGCCATCTCCTCTTCCAACTTATAATCCCGCAACTCCTCCTTATATTCCGGAAAGTCGGTAAGGTGGACACTCTCTGGTGCCTCCGGTAGAACATCCTTTACCAATCTCTGATAAATTTCTTCAGTAAAGAAAGGCATTATTGGGGCGCAGATCTTAATTAAGTCTACGAGCACCTCATACAGGGTTGAATAAGCCGAAAGTTTATCCCAATCCGCCTGTGATTTCCAGAACCTTCTCCGGGAACGGCGGATATACCATAATGACAGGTCGTCAACAAACCTTTCAATCGCCTTTGGCACCGGTGCTGGGTCATAATCTTCTAAGCGTTCGGTGGTAAATTTTATCAACCCTTGCAAACGAGAAATAATCCAGCGGTCAAGGGGTGGTCGCTTGCTAATCGGAATGGCACAATCCTTTTTTGGTAGGAAGTGATCAATCTCCGCATAAGTGAAGAAGAAGGAGAGGACATTCCACATCGTCAAAAGTTTTCGCCTCTTCTCATGTGCCAAGGAATAGCCGAACAAGAGATTCTCAAAGGGGGGTGCGGAGATGAATATCCAGCGCAGGAGATCGGCGGAGATCTTCTCCGCTGCCTCGTCAAACCATATCACATTCCCTTTACTCTTATGCATATCCTCACCCCTCTCATCCTTCAATAGAGCATAGCCAAAAATTGTCTTCACCGGCGGCTTTCCTTCTAAGACAGTTGACATCGCTAAGATTGAATAAAACCAGTTGCGGAACTGCCCAGGGAAACTTTCGGTGATGAAGTCAAAAGGAAACCACTCCGCCCAATAATCCCTATCTTCTAAATAGTTTAAGGTGGAAAATGGGACAATCCCGGCATCAAGCCAGGGATTCCCCACATCCGGAATCCGCGAGACCGCTTCTTGGCATTTCTCACATCTAATCTTTACATAGTCTACCCAGGGCCGGTGTGGCGACTTCCCTTCAAATTTCTCCCAGCCCGAAACCGCCCTCTCTTTCAGTTCCTCCTTACTGCCAATCACCATAAAATGACCACAGGCACATTCATAAATGGGTAAGGCAAGACCCCAGTATCGCTCCTTAGAGATTAACCAATCCTCCATATTCGCCAACCAATCAAGTTCCTGTTTCAGACCAAATTCTGGTATCCACCTTATCTTCTTTGCCACCTCCATAATCTGATATCTTAACTCATCCATTCTGATATACCATTCCGGTACCAATCGGAAAAGTAACTCCGTCCCGCATCGCCAGCAGACTGGATACCGATGAAGATAATCTTCAACCCTATAAAGAATACCCTTCGCCTTTAGGTCTTTAAGGATCTCCTCCTCGGTCTCCTTCACCGACCTCCCACTGAAAGGCGGGAAATTTGGTAAGAATTTGCCTTCCTCATCAATCGGCACAATTACCGAAAGAGAATTCTCTTTCCCTAAGATATAGTCCTCTTTCCCACAGCCCGGTGCAATATGCACAATCCCGGTTCCTTCGGTTGCAGAAACATCTTTCCAGGGAATCACCTTATGCACCACCCCTTTCTGTAGTGGCAATTCATCAAAGGGACCAAAATAAATCCTTCCCACAAGTTCGCTTCCCTTCAATCTCTCCTTTATTGCCCCTTCAGGGATTCCGAGTGGTTTCACTCTATCCGAAAGGAGATAATAGAAATGATTCTCAATCTCTACCTTAACATAGATGAGTTCCGGATGACAGGCGCAGGCGGTATTTGCGGTTAATGTCCAGGGGGTTGTCGTCAAGACCAAAAGATAAGCCTTCTCATCTTTTAAGGGGAAGCGCAGATATATTCCCTTATGAATCATCTCCTTATAGCCTTCGGTCACAATCTCATGCTGGGAGATAGCGGTTCCACATCTCGGACACCAAGGGACAACATCCTCACCTTTATAAATCCAATTTTTCTCATGACACTTCTTTAAGAAATACCAAATCGTATAATTATTCGTATCGGACATCGTATAATAGGAATTCTCCCAGTCCATCCACTGCCCCAACCTTATTGATTGCTTCGTCTGGATTGCCGAATATTTCATCACCCGCTCCTAGTCCTACCGGCCCCCAGGGGGTGGAGCAGAGGACCGCCCGGTCGCCGGGGGCCA
>JBBIHO010000023.1:0-12655 GCA_037446935.1 Caldifarciminota bacterium
TGACGGTAAAAGGGGTGAATCCTATTACCAAATAGACGGTATGAAGATTGGAGCCAAATTAAAAAGAATCTCCTCCCTCATCAATTTAGCCCACTTCAAGGGACACTTTGTCACCTGTTTTGGCGGCGCCCTGAAGAATATCGGTATGGGACTTGCCGCCAAAGGTGGTAAATTAGAGATGCACTCGGTATCTATCCCTTATATTGATAAAGAGAAATGTAATGAATGTGGAATCTGTGCTAACTACTGTCCCCACTCCGCAATTCAGATTTATAAAGGGAAATACCTCATAACCGTTGCCTGCGCTGGTTGCGCAGGCTGTCTCACCATCTGTCCTCACCAGGCAATAAACATTAACTGGAATTCCTCTTCCCAGGAACTTTTAGTAAAGATTGCCGAATATGCCTCTGCCATATTAAAGGATAGACACTGCATCCATTTCAACTTTTTGATTGATATCACACCGAACTGTGACTGTTTTCCTAAGACCGAAGAGCCGATTATGCCAGATATCGGAATATTGGCATCCACTGACCCTGTCGCCTTAGACCAGGCAAGTTATGATAAGACAAAGGATAAACTTAATGCCCTCTATCCCCACCTGAAACCGGAGACGATACTAGAAAAAGCCGAATCGCTTGGCTTGGGTCAGAGGGAATACGAACTGATAACCCTATGAGTTTTAAGATTGCCCTCCCGTTATTTTCTGGACCCTTAGAACTTCTCCTTTATCTCATAAGAAAGAATGAAGTCAGCATCTTTGAAATTCCCCTCTCTACGGTAACCGCCCAATTTCTGGAGTTTATTCGCAATTCCCAGGATATCACCAACTACTCTCACCTCTCAGATTTTATCCTTATGGCATCGGTTTTAATTCGGATGAAATTGCGAAAACTCCTCCCGACCAATGATTCGCAAACGACTGAGCCAACTGTTTCCCTATTTGAGATATGCGAAGAATTTGAGAGGTGTAAGAAGTTAGCCAATATTCTATCTTCCTTGGAGGAAGAACGTCTCTCTCTTTTTACCCGACCCGGATGGGTGAAAGTAGAAGAGGAAGAAATGAATATCATAGATTTAATCCAGGTATTCCATCAACTCTCCGCAAGAAGAAAGAGCGAAGCGGCAATTTTTGTGGAAAGACCAACCTTCCGCTTAGAAGATAGGATCGCCGATGTGAGAGAAAGAATCAGACAGATGATGATTCCCGATGATGAAAAGGAGAATGGGCGGCATTTCCTAACCTTCTTTACCCTCTTAAAAGAGGCAAAGGATATTAAGGAGCGAATCATCATATTCTTTGCCCTCCTTGAATTAGCCTTTCTGGGAGAAGTGAAACTCGTCCAAGAAAGGGAGTTTGCGGATATTATCGTAATCCCAATTAGAAAGGAGGTAAGAATATGACAATTGAGAAGACAGGATTTGGTTGGATTGTAATTGATGGCAGAGAATACAATTCCGATGTCATCATTCTTGCGAACGGTGAGATAAAGAACCGCTATGAAGATTTTTCCGGTTCCAGCCATTCTCTCTCCCTTGCTGAGGCAGATAAACTCCTCTCCGATCTGCCAACGGTTATCATTATCGGCACCGGACAAGGGGGGGTCTTGAAAATCCCAACCGAAACAAGGGATTACATAGAGAAGAAGAATGTTGAGATTATCGCCCTTCCCACTCCTCTCGCAATAAAGACCTTCAACCAAGAAAAGAGAAAGAAATCTGCCCTCTTCCATTTAACCTGCTGAAAGTGACGATTGCGGTTGGTTGCTGTGGTTTCCCGGTCAGTCGCAAATTATATTATGAAAATTTCAATTGTTGCGAAATCCAGAAGACCTTCTACACCTTTCCCAAAATCTCTCTATTGGGAAAATGGCGAAAGGAAGCCCCTGCCGACTTCTCATTTATCATCAAAGCCTCCCAAATAATCACGCACCCTGCTTCCTCCCCAACCTATAAGAGGTTTGAAAAGAAATCTTTTCCTTCCGCTCATTATGACGAAAAGAAGTTTGGTTCATTTCAACCATCAAAAGAGGTGAAGATTGCTTGGGAAGAAGTTCTAAAAGAAGCAGAAGCCTTAAAATCAAAGATAATCATCTTTCAGACACCCCCTTCCTTCCAGGAAGATGCGAAGAATATAGAAAATATCTATTCCTTCTTCTCTACCATTGAGAGAAGAGGGCTAACTCTGGTCTGGGAGGCAAGGGGCAATTGGCAGGATGAGACATTAATGAAAATCTCTTGCGACCTCAACCTCATTTTAGCCTGCGACCCAACCCAGAAGGTGTTTGCCCAGAGTTCATCTAAAAAGAGGAAGACCCCCTTTGACTTCTATTTTCGCCTCCATGGTGGCAGAGGCTATCGCCATAAGTTCACCGATGAGGAACTCCTCTCCTTAGCCAAATTGATTAAGAAAAAGTGCGGATACATTATGTTTAATAATATATCAATGTTTGAAGATGCCAGGCGAATGAAAAAGATTTTAAGAGAAATCGCTTGATGAATTTGGAAACGATAAAAAAGGAAATAATGAGGTTAAAAAATGAGAAAAGAGCAACCATCTTGGTTCATAACTATCAAAGACCGGAGATTTACGATGTTGCGGACTTCATCGGTGATTCCTTAGATTTATCCCTAAGGGCAAAGGAGACAAAAGCGGAGATTATCGTCTTCTGTGGCGTTCACTTTATGGCGGAGACCGCAAAGATTCTAAATCCCGAAAAGAAGGTGATAATGCCCGACATTTCAGCAGGTTGTCCGATGGCAGATATGGTAACAAAAGAGGCCGTCCAAATGAAACGGAAAGAATTAGGTGATATTTATGTCGTATCTTATGTGAATACGACCGCCGAAGTGAAAGCAGAATCTTACATCACCTGCACCTCCGCTAATTGCGTTAAGGTTGTCAGTTCCCTTCCTTCCGATAAAAAAATCCTCTTCGTCCCGGACAAAAATCTTGCGTCCTATGTAAAAAGGGAGACAAAAAGAGAGGATATAATCCCCTGGGAAGGTTTCTGTTATGTCCATGCCCTCTGGTTTGACCCAGAGGATATTGATACCGCAAGGGTGAAATATCCAAAGGCAAAGATTCTCTGCCACCCCGAATGCCGACCCGAAGTCCTCGCAAAGGCTGACTATGTCGCATCAACCAGCGGTATGCTCCGATTAAGTAAAGATTTTGAAGAGGTCGTCTTAGGAACCGAAGTGGGATTAGTAAACCGAGTGAAAAGAGAATATCCGGAAAAGAGATGTTACCCCCTAAAAGAGAGTGCCGTCTGTTTTAATATGAAGAAGACAACACTGGAAAAGGTCTTAACCGCCCTAAGGGAAGAGAAATACGAAATTGAGGTTAGGGAGACGATAAGAGAGAAGGCAAAAGAGGCACTGGAGAGGATGTTTGCCTTAGTATAATATGAGAATTGGCATTGGTCAGTTAAATCCAACTGTTGGAGACTTCGCCGGCAATAAGGATAAGATATTTGGCATGATAAAGGAGGCGAAGTCTCAAAATGTAGAACTTTTAGTCTTTCCCGAACTCATCACCACCGGCTATCCGCCCAAAGACCTCCTCTTCCGAAAAGATTTTATTTCCGCCAATCTCAAAACTGCTGAGGAGATTGTAGATAAGAGTTCGGGAATTGGGATAATCTTCGGCTATGTGGAGAGAAGACCTCCTAAAAAGGATGCAAAAGGGTTGAACTTTTATGATAAATCCTTCTTTACCTTCTTTCCCGGTATCCTCTATAATTCTGCAATCTTCGCTTATAATAAGAAGATACTCGGAAGGGTAAGAAAGATGCACCTACCTTCCTATGATGTCTTTGATGAGAAGAGGTATTTCTCCCCCGGAGAAGAGATAAAGGTATTCAATTTCAAAGGAATCAGGTTGGGAATAAATATCTGCGAGGATATCTGGGTGGCAGGGGTAGTAGAAGAACAGGTCAAGAAAGGAGTAACGCTAATAATCAACATCTCTGCCTCCCCTTTCTATATTGGTAAAGAAAGGATAAGAAAAGAGATGATAAAAAAGAAGGCAAGAAAGAATCGCTGTGATATAATCTATGCCAATATCTGTGGCGGTCAAGACGATCTAATCTTTGATGGCACAAGTTTTGTTGTCAACCGAAGAGGAGAAATAATTACCGAAGGAAAGAGATTTGCCGAAGACCTCATAATCTTTGAACTGCCCCAAGATAAATTTAGATTCCAGCCCTCTCGCTTCACAACTGAGGAGGAGGTTCTTTCCGCCCTATCCTTAGGACTTGCCGATTATATTAAAAAGAATGGCTTTAAGAAGGTCTGCCTCGGTATCTCCGGTGGCATTGATTCCGCTCTCACGGCATATTTAGCGGTCAGGGCATTAGGCAAGGAGAATGTCTTAGGCGTTATTATGCCCGGACCTTATACAAAAGAAGAGAGTCTTCAAGATGCGGAGGCACTGGCAAGAAATCTTCAGATTGAAACCATAAAGATAAACATAAATAAAATATACGAAACTTACCTAAATACCTTACAAACATTATTTAAAGGTAAGGGATTTGATATAACGGAAGAGAATATTCAAGCGCGAATCAGGGGAAATATCTTAATGGCAATTGCTAACAAATTCGTCATCTCCGCCGGAAATAAATCGGAGATGGCGGTTGGTTATACCACCCTTTATGGCGATATGGCGGGTGGCATTGCCCCGATTTCTGATTTACCAAAAACCTTAATCTATAAAATTGCCCGCTATATAAATAAGTGTGCCAATAAAGAGATAATTCCCGAGAAGATTATAAGAAAACCACCTTCGGCGGAATTGAAGCCAAACCAGGAAGATGAAAAAGACCTTCTCCCCTATCCCATCTTAGACAAAATCCTCTCCCTTTATATTGAAGAGAACATCCCACCAGCGGCGATTATCAAAAAGGGCTTTAAGGCGGAGGATGTGAGGCGAATAATAAATCTCTGTGATAAGGCGGAATACAAAAGGAAACAGGCACCGCTGGGATTGAAAATAACCTACAAGTCATTCGGCTTCGGTCGCCGCCTACCAATCACCAATAAATTCTTTACCGGATAAGGGAAAAAAATCTATTGACCCTATAATTACCCCTTCACCAAAAGACCTGACTATTGACTTTTCCTTAAAATCTAGTATAATAAATTATGAAAATGAAAATCAATTTCAAAAATTGCAAGTGGCAAAAAGCCCTGTCCCGTCTGAAAAAGGATGGGCGATTGAAGGAATCGCTGAAGCGAAATTTAATAATTGACTACTTCTTTAAGACTGACCGCCATTATAATGTGCAGGAACTATACGAACGCCTGCGGAAAACAAACCATCGGATAAGCCTCTCAACGATTTATCGTGCCTTGAAACTTCTCGTCGCCTGTGGACTGGCTTATGAGCGGAAATTTGATGAGAAGAATGTCCGTTTTGAACCGGTTCACCAAGCAGAGCATCACGACCATCTCGTCTGCCTGAAATGCGGCGGGATTATTGAATTTGAAAACCAGCGGATTGAAAAACTCCAAAGGGAAGTGGCAAAGAAACATAAATTTTCGGTTGTCAGGCATAAATTAGAACTATATGGTTATTGCTGGAGGTGCCACCGATGAAGAAGATTGATTTAACACAAATGAAGGAAGGAGAAAAAGGGGTAGTCGTAGAAATCTTTGGCGGATGTGGTCTTCTAAGTAGATTAGAAGCCTTAGGGATAAGGAAAGGAAAGGAGATAAAAAAGGTCTCCGGTCAGTTAATGCGCGGACCGATAATCATTCAGGTCGGCAATACCCAGATTGGCATCGGCTTTGGTATGGCAAGAAGAATCTTTGTTGCAGTAGAAGATAAAGAAGATAAGGAGCCATAAAATGCGAAGCATTCATAAATATAGTAGCGGAGAGAAGATTCCGCATAAGGCAGGTATTCCCTGCCGTGAAGAGAAATGTCCAAAATGTGGAACTAAGATGGTAAGAGAAGGTTCTTATCATCACAAATTAATTAATAATAAAAAATAGGAGGTGATTAATATGTGTGGATATAGAAGAGGATATAGATACTGGTGGCGGCAACCACCGACCATTCCGCCCGGCTATATCTACACCGGACCTTGTCGCTGTGGATTTGGACCGCACGCCTTCTATCGGGACCCAAGCGGCCGGATTATCCACGCCTGGGGACCCTGGGGTTGGGAGATTCCACCAGCACCGACAGAAGAAGACTTAAAGGCGGAACTTGCGGCATTGAAGAATGAGAAAGAAGAACTGGAAAAGAGGATTGCGGAACTGGAAAAACAGATTAAAGCAGAAGAGAAATAAACCGAGACGGACCTCACCTGGAAAAGAGAGAAGAAATCATCGGACAGGAGCAGAGAATCAAAGAGCGGATGAACAGAATTAAACACAAAATTGCCGTAATGAGTGGTAAGGGGGTGTCGGTAAAAGCACCGTTACGGTTAATCTTGCCGCGGGACTGGCGCTGGATGGGTATTTGAACCGCATCGGCATTTTAGATGCTGATATTCATGGTCCGAGCATTTTGGGAATTAAGGTTGTTTCTATTGATTTTTTATTGCCGGATGAATATTCACCGGTCATTTGGCGCGGACCATTAAAGATGTCAGCGATACGCCAATTTTTGTCCGACATTGATTGGGGAGAACTTGATATCCTGCTTATTGACCTGCCACCGGGTACCGGGGATGAACCATTAAGTATCGCCCAACTTCTACCAGAAATGACTGGTGTTATTATCGTGACCATTCCTTCCGAGGTTTCACAAATCGTTGTGAAAAAGGCTATTACATTTGCGAGAAGACTTAACTTACCGATAATCGGAATTTTGGAAAATATGAGTGGATTTGTCTGTCCAAAATGTGGAGCAAAAGTTGACATATTCCAATCAGGCGGTGGGAAGAAAATGGCTCAGGAAATGTCCGTTCCTTTTCTTGGCGCCATACCAATCGACCAAAAGGTTTGTAAAGATGCCGACAAAGGTATCCCATTTATCACTCAACATAATAACTCTCCGGCATTTGGTGCCTTTACGGAGATTATCGGAGAAATTAAAGAGTTTTTAGAAGAGAGGAGGTGAATTATGAAAGTTGCCATCGCTTCGGATGATGGGCAGACAATATCTGCCCATTTTGGCCGAACCAAAGGGTTTGCGGTATTTGAAGTTGTGGAGAAAGAAGTGAAAAATTTTGAATATCGTCCCAATACCTTTACTGGTCATGCCAGAGGCTTAGAAGATGCCGGACACGAGTTCAACCGACATACGCCAATTCTCAACGCCCTCTCCGACTGTGGAGTAGTCATTGCTCATGGTATGGGTATGAGAATCTATAACGACTTAAAAAAAATCGGTATTGAAGTATTCGTCACCGAGGAGGTAGATGTGAAAAAGGCACTCCACTTATTCCTTAACGATAAACTTACTAATCACCCAGAATTAAGATGCCATCATAAGCATGAATAATTGACCAGAAATTGTTAAACCAAAAAAGCAAATATACTAAAACTTTTGGCCCAATCCCTTCCCGGCGCCTCGGCCGAAGTTTAGGAATTAACAACTTGCCAACTAAGGTCTGCACCTATTCCTGTATCTATTGTCAAATCGGAAAGACTTTCCAAAAAAGAATAAGCCCCTCTACCTTTTATCCCCCGGAAGAAATCGCAAATGATGTCAAAAATAAAATTAGCAGAGTAATGCGAACAAGAGAAGCCATTGATTATCTGACCTTTGTGCCCAATGGCGAGCCAACCCTTGATGTGAATCTCGGTCGGGAAATTGAATTATTGAAACCGCTAAAATTTAAGATTGCGGTCATTACAAACTCTTCTCTCCTCTGGCATAGAGAGGTGCGGGAGAATCTCCGGCAAGCGGATTTGGTCTCTCTGAAAATTGACACGATTTCCGAAAAGGTCTGGTGGAGAATTAATCGGCCCTATCGCACTCTGCGCTTATCTGCCATCTTAGACGGATTAAAGGAGTTTGCCAGAATTTTCCCAGGGGAGTTGGTAACCGAGACAATGCTCGTTAAAGGCATCAACGATGATGTTAACCAGATTAAAGCGCTCGCCGATTTTCTCGGTGAGTTAAAACCAGTCAAAGCCTATCTGTCAATTCCTACCCGACCACCGGCCGAAAAATGGGTTAAGCCACCCGCTACGAAGATTCTCAATCGGCTATATCAGATCTTTCGTCAGAAGATTGACCAGGTAGAATTTCTAACCGCCTATGAAGGCAGTGATTTTATTTTGAGCGGAGATACTGAAGAGGCTTTCTTAGACATCACCGCGGTTCATCTCTTGCGAGAGGAGGCGGTGACCGAAATCTTAAAGCGGGTGAAAGGCGATTGGTCAATCATCCATAAGATGATTGAGCAGGATAAGTTGGTAGAGATTAAATACAAAGGGAAGAGGTTTTACAGAAAGAAATACCCGGTAAGAGCCGCGAAGAGAATCCCTTAATATGAAACAAATTAGTTTAATCCCGATGAAACCCGGAGAGGAAGGATAAATGGCAAAGACCGAACCTTTTGATAAGTATCCATCGCAGTATGAGGATTGGTTTGAGAAAAATAGATTCGCCTTTGAATCCGAACTTCGGGCAATAAAGGAACAGTTACCAAAAAGTGATAACGGCATTGAGATTGGTGTTGGTAGCGGTCGGTTTGCGGTTCCTCTGGGCATTAAAATCGCGGTTGAGCCATCAAGAAAGATGAGGGAACTCGCACAAAAAAGAGGGATTAAGGCTGTTGACGGTATAGCAGAAAATCTTCCTTTTGGTAATTCCCAGTTTGACTTTGCGCTAATGATAACCACCATCTGCTTTCTTGATGATGTAGAGAAATCATTTCAAGAGGCATATCGGATATTAAAACCGGGTGGGGTTTTAATAATTGGCTTTATTGACAAGGAAAGCCCACTGGGAAAGTTATATCAAAAGAAGAAAGCGGAGAGTCCATTTTATAAGATAGCCACCTTTTATTCTGTAGATGAGGTCCTCGCTTACGTGAAAAGAGTCGGCTTCAAGGATTTCAGCTTCTCGCAGACAATCTTCCGCAGTTTGGCTGAGATAAGAGAGATTGAGCCGGTTAAAAAGGGTTATGGTGAAGGTTCTTTTGTTGTGATCAGGGCAGTAAAATGAGTAGCGAGATAATAATCCAGGCATCGGGTTTAACAAAGTTCTATCAGAAGAATCTGGCGGTTGACCATATCAATTTTGCGGTTGCAAAGGGTGAGGTCTTTGGTCTTCTCGGTCCAAATGGCGCCGGGAAAACCACAACGATAAGGATGTTTACCGGACTCTCCAAACCTTCTGCTGGGAAGGCCTTTATTTTCGGTTTTGACATTGACTCCGAAATCGTTGAGGCGAAGAAACATATTGGAGTCGTTCCCGAAATTTCTAACCTCTATGATGAGTTATCCGCAATTGATAACCTATTATTTATGGCGCAACTCTATGGTGTTCCGCGGAGTGAACGGAGAAGAAGGGCAGAGGAATTGCTAAAAATCTTCAGGCTTTATGAGCGGAAAGACAGTCCTTTTCGAACCTTCTCGCGTGGTATGAAACGGGCTTTAACCACTGCCGCTGCCTTGATTCATAACCCGGAAATTCTCTTCTTGGATGAACCAACCATTGGCTTAGATGTCGTTGCGGCTCGTTCTTTACGCAATTTGATTACTAACCTCCGCCAGCAGGGAATAACCATCTTCCTTACCACCCATTACTTAGAGGAAGCCGATTTATTATGCGACCGCGTAGCGATTCTTGTGAAGGGAAGAATTTTAGCGATTGATACGCCACAAGCCTTAAAGGCAAAAACGGATAAAAAATCATTGGAAGAGGTATTCATAAAAATTACCGGTTTAGAACCAGAAGTCTTAGCAATTGAAAAAGGGCGGTGAGATGGGGCGCGATAATCTGCGCGCTATTTACTATATCGTCTTAAAAGATATGCGGACTTATTACTTAAAACCGCCTTCGGTTAGTTGGGGCATTGTTTTTCCGATTGCTTGGATTTTAGCCTTCTACCTCAGAAATCCCCAAAACTTTGAAGAGTTAGTGCCTGGACTAATTGCCATGACAATCCTATTTAGCACAACCGCCGCCGAGGCAGTGGTTATCAATTTTGAACTGCGACTTGGCTCACTGGAAAGGTTACTTTTAGCCCCAATTAACTTACCGTCGGTTTTGCTGGGCAAGGTATTGGGCGGCGTAACCTTTGGTCTTATGATGACAATCGTCGTCACAATTGGTTCGGTAATCATTCTTGGCGCCCACCCGAACTTTCTTTATCTGATTTTAATCGCTATTCCCTCACTCTTTACCTTCTCATCGCTCGGTGCTTTGCTCTGTGTTTCAGTGAGGGAAGTGTTTGAGGCGCAAACCCTACTCAATCTACCAAGATTCATAATGATATTTCTTTGCGGCGTTATCTATCCGATACGAGCGATGCCCGCAGGACTCCGATTTTTCGTTCATTTTATGCCTCTCACCTATACGGTTGATGGGCTACGTGGCTCTTTTTCTGGTGGTCCAATCAATGCCGTTTTAATCGACACCCTGTTTCTTATCGGTTTTTTCATTCTTTTCATTCTCCCCGCAGTCAAGTTGCTTGCCAAAAGGTTTGAATAAAGATGATAAGAAAGATTCTCCTGATGGGTAATCCCAATGTCGGAAAGAGCGTCATCTTTTCCCGACTCACCGGTGTCTATGTCATTGCCTCCAATTATCCCGGGACAACTGTTGAATTCAGTAAGGGATACATAAGATTGGATGGAGAAAAGGTAGAGGTAATTGATGTCCCGGGAACCTATACCCTGCAACCGACTACCACTGCGGAAGAGGTGGCGGTCCGAATGCTGGAGGAGGCAATCGGCAAAAAAGAGGCCATTGTGATAAATGTCGTTGATGCCACCAATCTGGAACGCAACCTTTATTTAACCCTACAACTATTGAAGAGGGATATCCCTCTCATCATCGCCTTAAATTTATGGGATGAAGCAGGACATATTGGCATTTCAATTGATGTGGAAAAACTGGCAGGTATCTTAGGTGTGCCAATTGTCCCAACAGTGGCAATAACCGGGGAAGGGATTCGCGAACTGAAAGAAAAGATACCACAAGCCCAAAAGGGGAATTATAATTATGAGGAGAGGCAAATATGGCAAGAGATTGGTAAGATTATCAATTCTGTCCAAAAGGTTAAACATCGCCACCATACCTTCTTAGAACGGTTAGGCGATATTACCATTAGACCAGTTACCGGTCTCCCCTTCGCCTTTCTCATCCTATATCTCACCTTTTGGATTGTGCGGGTTATTGGCGAAGGTTTAACCAATTATCTTTTAGATCCGGTCTTTAACAATCTCTATCTCCCATTAATTACAAGGACTCTCGGAAATCTGTCGCTTCCGAAATTCATCGCCAATTTATTCCTCGGCAGAACACCCGAAGCCTTAAAATCCTTCGGTATTCTAACCACAGGACTTTACATCCCATTTGTCGTCGTCCTGCCTTACCTCTTCTCCTTCTATTTCGTTTTAAGCCTCTTAGAAGATATCGGTTATCTGCCCCGGCTGGCAACCCTCTTAGACACTTTTCTCCATTATCTTGGTCTTCATGGTTATTCGGCAATTCCGGTAATCTTAGGTTTTGGCTGTAAGGTTCCGGGAATACTATCCACCCGTATCTTGGAGACAAAAAGGGAAAAGATAATCACTACTGCCTTAATTATGATGAGTGCCCCCTGTATGCCGCAGACCGCAATGATTGTTAGTTTAATCTCCCCTTATGGCACAAACTATCTTTTATTCATCTTTGGCATCCTCTTCTCACTCGGCCTTCTCACTTCTCTCCTTTTAAGCCGCATCTTGAAAGGTGAAACACCGAGTCTCTTCTTAGAAATTCCTCCTTATCGTCTGCCCCGCTTCTCCCCTCTTTTCAAAAAGGTCGGCATCCGGCTAAACTCCTTTCTCCGGGAGGCAGTTCCTTTGATTATTGGCGGTGTCCTTTTAATCGGTATCTTGGAACAATTAGGCGTCATAGACCTTTTCGCCCAATCTTTTGCCAGGCCAATCACTTATCTCCTTGGCCTTCCGGACCGGGCGATTGGGGTGATAATTACCGGATTTTTAAGAAAGGATATCGCAATCGCCTTATTAAAGCCCCTTGCCTTATCCCCTACCCATTTGATAATCGCCTCAATCTTCCTTACCCTCTATCTTCCCTGTCTCGCCACTTTCTTCATCTTACTGAAAGAACTCGGTTGCAAGGATACATTAAAGGTTATTGCGATTTTGCTCGCTTCTGGTCTTTTCGTCGGTGGAATCCTCAATCTCATTTTAAGATAATTCGGTATGAGATGCGCACTCATTTAAGCCTTATTACCTTTACCCTTCTTTCAGAATCCGGAGTGGCAAGTCTAAGGAAATAAATTCCTTCAGAAGGAGGCAGTCGTTCCAAATTGAAAACCTGTCTGCCCGGGCTAAAATCCCTGTCTCTATGATAGACCATCCTGCCATCCCCCCGATGAATTTTAAGTGATACCCTTCCTCCTTCTTTCAAAAAGAATGGGATACGGATATTACCATTGCCCATCAGATAGATGACCGAAGGGACTATTCTCTCATCTATCCGATCAAAGACCGAAACCGCACCGGCAAT
>JBBIHO010000024.1:0-12572 GCA_037446935.1 Caldifarciminota bacterium
TTGCTTTAATGGCATGGTTAGCTTTTAAAGATAAAGAGGCAAAGGATGAACAATTCAAAAGATTTTTTCCAATCATAAAAAAAGGGTCTACCGATAATAGAAATTTTGTCAAGAAAGCAGTTAACTGGGCATTAAGGCAGATTGGAAAGCGTAATATTCACTTGAATGCGAAGGCGATTGAAACTGCTAAAGAGATTCAGAAGATAGAATCTAAAAGTGCTAAATGGATTGCCCGAGATGCAATCAAGGAATTAACAAGCATTGCAATCCAAAAAAGATTGAAAGAAAAAAGAGGTAAATAATATAACCTGGCTTGCACTCGGCGACCACTTCGTTCTCTTTTACCATCTCATCAAAAACTGAACCAATAAGATATTGGATAGGTTTCGGATTTTGTTCCCTTTACATCTCACTAATGCCCTGGGAAAGCCAATAGTTGTTTATTACCATCCCATTAACACCATCACTAACCGCAGTGCTCATTCCTTATAAATTTGATTATATCTCCTAATTAAACCGCCAATTAGACCAACAATTAGACCTGCGCTGAGACCTTCCGTTACGCCACGGATTAGACCGCCAATTAGACCTTTCCTGAGACCTTCAATTAGACTTCTAATTAGACCCTTCATTAAGCCACAAATTAGTCTTTCAATTAACCTCTCAATAAAGCCTTTTAAGACATCTAAAATTAGACCAAAGGTTAGGCCCTTAATATCACCCTCTATATCGTCCCCCATTTTTTGAAAAGAAAATCCCTCTCTTTTTATTTTCGCACGGCTTGGATTAGCTGCTTGATTCTTCTGTCTTATTATACCATAGAATTGAGCAATTGTCAATAGTGTTTTGTGGAAAACCTTCTTCTGAGGAGATTAGAAGAGGCGAATTTGTCAGAAGATAGGATTATTCCGGCAGGAGGGATAGGATATGAAAAGCGAGGTATTGACAAAATAAATTTTTTCGGTTATAATATATTATATAAGAATGTGTAAGGGAAGAAAGGAGGACTTATGAAGGCTATAAAAACCACCCTTTTGTTCTTATTTCCTTTCGTCATTCTCTTCGCCGATTTTGACCGCTCCTCAGTTCTCATTGATGTCCCAACCTGCCAAATCCTGCCGAAGAACTCCTTTACCTTTACCTATACCGGTTCCTTTGGTTTAGAGAGGATTCCCAGTTATTCCGGAGACAGATATTACGAAGATGGTGGGAATATCCGAATGGGAATCGGTAATCGGTTAGAACTTTCTATGGTCGCTTACACCCGAGAGAACTTTACCGTAGGTTTCACCTATCTATTCCTTAAACCCGAAGCGAAGAGCGATTGGGCGCTTGCCTGGGGTATTCACGATATCGGATTAAAAGGAGATGTCTCGCCAAAAGGAAGCGGTTTAGATAAAGCATGGTTTGACGATCACTCCTATGAGAGAACCGCCGGATTAAAGCCAGCGGAGAATTTCTCTATCTTTTGCGTCGGAACAAAATCAATTAACGACTTCCTGCGACTCCATATCGGACTTGGAAGGGGTAGATATGTCGGCTACGGCGACCGGAATAAATATCTCAATACCGATATCTTCTTTAATGAAAAACATCAGTGGGCTTTTGGTCTATTCGGTGCCTTAGAATTCCATATTCAGGACTTCTTACGAGTCGGTCTGGAAGGCGATGGCCGGGATATAAATTGTGGACTGCAATGGAATTTGGGACCAATCCAAATGTCAACATCTATCTCCAAAATTGAAGCCCTTCTCTGGGGTGGTAATTACGAGCGATTCTCTTTTGGTCTCTCTTACAATATTTCTGCTTTCCGACCAAAACCAGTGCCACCCCTAAAAAGACCCATCTACGGAGCGATTTACGGCAAAGTATTTGATGAAGAAGATAAAAAACCCTTAGAGGCGAAGATTTCCTTAGAAACCCCTACTACCCATTCTCAAACTCTAACGGATGCGGCTGGTGAATTTGCACTTAATGAGATTGCAGAAGGAGAGGCAAAAATCACTATTGAAAAGGACGGCTATGAAACCGAAGAGCAAGAGTTAACCGTCATTGCGGGAAGGACGGAAAATATTGAAGTAGGGTTAAAAAAGAGAAATGTCGGCAAAGAAGAGGCTCCGACAGCCGCACCATCGTTTGCTATTATCTACTTCAATTTTAATGAAGCATCCCTGCGACCCGATATGGAAGAGGCAATTAGGAATAACCTAAAAATCCTGAAAGAGAATCCCAATCTGAAATTGGTGATTGAAGGGCATACCTGTGAGATTGGTAGCGAAGAATATAACTTCTACTTAGGCGAAAAAAGGGCTGAGACGGTTTATAATTATCTTCTAAATCACGGAATACCTGCCACGCGAATGCAGAAGGTAAGTTACGGAAAGACAAAACCGCGGGTTAAGGAACCACTCTCGGAAAATCGTCGGGTTGAATTTCGGGTGGATGAAGATACCTTCCGCAAAGCCGGACCATAGTAAAAAATCACGAAGGAGGGGCAGAAGCTGCCCCTCCTTCACAGCGATACTTATCCTTTTAGCAACTTTCCTCAGGTAACCATTCCATTAAACTCATAAAAGAAGATGTAAATACCAGAAGGAATTTCTTCTAAAGGACTCTTTCGCCTTCACAGCCGAAGTGGAAATGGAGTCAAAAAGAGGATAATGAAGAGTCTTGCTTACCTGCCTAAATCGCAAATAATCAGCCCCATATCCTTTAGTTTATGATAAGCTTCTTACTTCTCTCTTCTGATAGATTGGAAAACCGCAGGAAGTAGACGCCTTTTGTTAATTTCTTAGGAATCTCTATTTCGCAAGGCATACCATCGGTCTCCCCCTCCATCTTTAAGATAAGACGTCCTACTGCATCAAAGAGTTTTAATGCGAGCCTTCCTTTCAATCCGTTGATAAAAATCTTTCCGGAAAAATACTTAATTGAAGGAGAAACCTTCTCATCTTCCGCCAGACCAACACCGGTGACAAAGAAGGAATCAACCGGGGTGGTAACCGTATATTCTCCATCATTAAACTCAAAGTAGAAGCGATACCAGCCCGGAGAGAATCCGGTTTGTGAAGAAATAAAGGAAGAGCCATCTATATACTTATGGTCGGGTGAACCGATGCGATAAGGTGTCCTCCCAATATAGAGATTTCGGATAATCGGCAGATGGTTATTCGTATCTTTATAGGTTACTGAGAAGTTGAAGGTATCGGATGGACCCCCGCTACGGGGAACAACCTGGCCATTTGCCAAAAATGGTGGATTATTTGCCCCAATCACAAAGGAGCGAGTATTTTGGTAGAAACGGCAGGGCTGGGTGCCATCCGCAGCAGTAAATTCACCGCTCAGTGTCACCTGAGCGGTTGCTGCCGTAGTTGCGATTAAACCTTCATAGGTTTCAAACTGGGGGTCGTTGATTAAATCGCTCAAACGAAAACGAATATCTAACTGACTTCCAGATATTGATTGGTCAATATCGCCAATCCGGGTAAGGGTTCCTAATGGGTCATCAACATGGAGACGGTAAAGTCCCGGGTCGGCTTGAATAACCCCTGGGATATTAATACTCACCCTCACCGCTAAATATACATAATCGGTATCACGCAGAAAAGGTCGCGGATTGATAATTGCCGCTCCGTATAAGAACCAAGGACCAAGTAATCCGGCATTATAGGGCCAGGAACCATTGTTAACGAGCCTTATGTAGATATAGTCATTAGAGTAGCCGACATAGAAATCTCTCAATTCTAAGTTTGACCTCCCCGGAATCTGACAGTCATTGTCCGGTTCCTCACCGGTGTAGGTTAAGAGATTAGCAGTTGGTGGCCAGGTATTATTCACATTTTTCGGGCTTTCCGTAGCGATATTTCCCGAATCCCTATCTCGGGCAGCGCAATAGTAGATTATTGTGCCCGAAGCGGGGAGGATGCTTATATTTCCCCAGGTCTCCTCATAGAATTGACCGCCAATCCGACTCTGCGGCAGACTCTCCCAAGTAGTCTGGTTATTCGTAGAATATTTTACCCAGACCGCAACTACTGAATCCAGACCGACCGGATTCCCTAATGTATCCTTAATCGTATCCGGAATAGCGTCAATATTAAAGAGGATTGTGTCGCTTGCAACTGGTGCCGAATTTGTGATATTCTCTAAATAAGGGGCGGTGATACTGAATTCCTCAATCTGCGCCCAGAGAGAGACCAAAGCGAATATAAAGACGTTTATCAAAAAAACCTTCTTTACCATATACCCTCCTTTTTCCTTTACTTTTGAATCACTACCTTCTTGGTTATACCTCCCTCTTCCCTTAATATATAAACCCCTGGTGGCAGGGATAATTTTGAATAGCCAGGACCTCTTGGCAACTCCGAAAAAGATATATCCTTAACCTTCCTTCCCATAATGTCGTAGAGAAAAACCTTTCCGCCATCCTTCTTTTGGATTGGTGAGGAATTAGCATCTTCCATCCCTGCCGGGTAATGATATAGGACTGTATAATAGTCGTAATAACTACCCATGCCTTCACTATATCCCGCAACCGCAATAAGATCATTATGAGGCAGGTTGGCACAAACCCTTCCGTAGTCATTTCTCCCGGCCTGACCATTATAGCGGTGCCGAAATACTTCTCTTCCCGAACGGTCATCATAAATTAATGAGATGAGGTCATAATCACCCTCTCTCCTTTTGGAACAACCGGTAACGAGCATACCCATGCTCCAATCTCTATCTGCTATTCCATAGGCAAAATCATCGCCTCCGCCATCATAAATTTGCCGCCATATCTCATTCCCAATTGCATCATAACCGACTGTCATTATATCATAGCCAGAAATGGGTGAGTAACTATATCCGGTGACGCAACAAATGCGGTAGCAAGAAACATAACTCATTGCCCAGAGGTGGTCATCCCTTCCCCTATCAAATCTTCTCTCCCATAAGATATTACCAAGGGAGTCAAGTTTTAATGTCCAGTAGTCGGCATTCGCTCCCAAGGAAGTTCCTGTGAGATAGATTTCTCCATTCTCAGTAACAAGAATCTCTCGTGGATAATCGTCGTCATTGCCCGGTCCGTTAAACCTTTTGGCAAAGAGGAGTTCTCCGTTTAGGTTATACTTTAACAGAAGATAGTCAAACTTATTCCTCTCGCCTCCCCAGGAATAAAGGGCAAGGAGAATATTTCCGTTCCGATCAATCGCCATCGCCTGAGGAATATCATTGCCATTGGAATCGTTATTATAAAACCTCGTCCATAAGGTTTCGCCATTAGGAGAGTATTTTACAAGTAAGGCATCGTATGCCCGCAGAGAATTAAAAAAGGATATCCCAGCAACATATAGATTCCCATATCTATCCAATTCCAGACAATATGGTATATCCTCACTATTTCCAGGGCCGTTGTATCTCCTCTCCCACAAAAGTTGTCCAAGATTATTATATTTAAGGGTGAGAAAATCATAACCATAAATTCCCTGACTATAACCGGTGACAAAAACATTTCCCGTTCCATCAACTTTAAGACCGGTTGCCGCATCATAACCATTAAACTCTGAATTATATCTCCTTTCCCATACTAAACCTCCCGCGAATGAATATTTTAGGGTTAAGAAGTCATAATAAGAGGTATCACCATAACTCATACCCGTCACAACTATATAGCAAAAAAGAGGACGATCATCTGTAATAGAGATTGCGGTTGGATAATCTGCCCAGTTTCCGGTTCCGTTATATCTCATCTCCCAGACAACCCGCCATTGGGAAAAGAGGATGAGGGGGAAAAGTAGAACAAAAACATATCTCATGATGTCTCCTCCTATCCTAAAATCACTACCTTTTTAGTTACCTCCTTTTCTCTAGTATTTAGCAAAAGGAAATAGATGCCAGCGGGAATGCGATTCGGTAAAAGGAATTTGTGTTCGCCGGCGTTAAGAAATCCTTTGTAAATATCCCTAATCTTTCTACCGGCTTGGTCAAAGAGGGAAATAGAAATATTCTCTCCTTTCGGTAGATAAAATGAGAAATTTAGTTCTCGGGCTGGAGAAGATACCCGGAGCGGGAGTGTTCTTAAATCCGGGGTATAGGAGAGAATTGGAACGAGTGAGGAGACATCCGGCACTAAAAGATGAGAAGGTCTTTGGGGGTCGTGATAGACAAAATTTGTTGCAATTAAGGTATTGAGGGTATCGTTTCTTCTAAAAGGTGCCCCGGTATTCGGATTTCTTTCAAATCTCGGATAATTGGAAGAGGTGATACTGATTCTTAATCGGTGTCCGGTATTAAAGACATTAGCAATTGACCATAAATCAATATCAAAGGTATCAACTTGATAGGGAATGAGCGAATCCTCCCTTTCAAGACTATGCCGGTGTCTTGCCATTAAGATATTATCGGTCATCAGAATACTCCTCCCGTCTGGATAGACATCGGTTACCCTTACTGCCCAATCGGTATCATATCGGTTTGAGGCACCAAAGAGAATCAGTCGCAATTTTCCGCAAACAGCAAGTGGTGAATTTAAGGGTGGAGTTGTCCAAACTAAGACGTCGTTTCTCTGTTCAATCTCCCGTTGGTCACGAGGTCCATATCTTCTTGGTATCCCAATATATTCACGACCGCCAATCGTTGGCGAGGGATTTCTTGGGTCATAGAGAAAAGAATCCGGAGGTGAAGGTGGGGGTAGTAAGGTATCTAAAATACCGCCGGGATGGAGATAATATTTCTTATATACCGTTTGGGGCAAGGGCCAAGTATCGGCAAAAATCCAGCGATTGAAGAGGGTTGTATCCGGGGTTGTCACATCGCCCATAAGATAGAACCTAACCTTTGGCTCTTCAATAATTCCCGTAGAATCTCCCATTAACCAGTAATCATACCAGCGAATCACTTCCATAATCTGTTCCTCTTCGGACATCTCCGCATTACAAGGATAGGTCAATTCTCCCTGCTGGCGGGTTCCCCAGGCATCGCCGTGTCCCCAGGGACCACAGAATATCTTCTGATTCCGAAAACGTGCCTGCAATTCCGAAAAGGCAGTAAACTGTCCATCGGTATAAAGGTCAAACCAACCAGTAATATGGAACATTGGATAAGGGGCAGAATCCCATCTTGCAGTTAAGTCAACATCTGCCCAGAAAGGAGAATAGTTGGGATGATTAGCAACCGAATCAATGAGCCAAGGTGTGCCGACACCGGAAAGCCAGGTCTCAACTAATGCCTTACGAAATACACCACCATTATAGGCAACATAATGATACATACTTGGACCGGCAACAATCGGGGCGCAGCAGCGAAGACCACGGGGATGAGTTCCTGCGGCAAGGTATTGCGTCATCCCGTGTGCTGATGCACCATACATTCCAATAATTCCCGAACACCATCCTTGAGATAATAACCACTCAATCGCATCATAACCATCTCTTAAAGTTCCCCAGCCATCAGTTAAAAAGACCATCGGCTCACCTTCCGAACCATAATAACCGCGTAGATTTTGGATAACAACCGCATACCCCTTAAAATCACAGAGAAGATAGGCAAAGATAGAATCTAAATTCCTCTCGTCATAAGGAGTTCGGTTTAATAGCGTCCGATAAGGCGGCGGAAATGTAGTTGGCAGATAAACGGTAGTTGCCAGCCTCACACTATCCCGCATCGGAACCATAACGGTAAATTTAATAAAACCGGCAACTCGGGGTATAAAAAGAGACCAGAAAAGAAGGAATGAAAAGAAAACGAGACTTTTTTTCATACCCTTTCCTTACAAAAAGGATAACAGAAAAAATCTATTTGTCAAGGTTACCTTATTAAAAAAATAGAAGGATTGACTTTTTCTAAGAAGTTGGTAAAATGGGCTATGAAGAAAATATTTTTCACTTCCGAATCTGTAACTGAAGGACACCCAGATAAGATTTGCGACCAGATTTCGGATGCAGTATTAGACGAGATATTAAGCCAAGACCCTTATGGTCGGGTTGCCTGTGAGACATTCGTCACGGTTGGTTTGGTAATTGTCGGTGGTGAAATTACAACTTCTGGCTGGGTAGACTTACCAAAAATTGTTCGTTCCCTTTTGAAAGATATTGGTTATACCGATACCCGCTATGGCCTTTCGGCTGAAAATTGTGCGATATTGAATGCAATTGGAACGCAGTCTCCGGATATCGCCTACGGTGTTGATAAAGGCGGTGCTGGGGACCAGGGTTTAATGATTGGCTATGCCTGCCGGGAGACACCAGAACTTATGCCCCTGCCGATAACTTTGGCACATAAATTAACCCGCCGCCTTGCGGAGGTGAGAAAAGATAGGCTTCTCCCCTATCTCGGTCCGGACGGCAAGTCACAAGTAACCGTAGAATATATTGATGGGAAACCGGTGCGGGTTGATAGTGTCGTCATTGCTGCTCAGCATACCGAAGAAGCCTTAGATGAAAGAGGCGAGAGGTTTTCTAATGAAGCAAGAGAAGAGATAATAGAGAAGGTTATTAGGGCAACTATACCCGAATATCTTTTAGATGAGAGAACGAAATATTTTGTTAATGAAACCGGAAGGTTTGTTGTTGGCGGACCCCAGTCGGATACTGGAATGACCGGGCGAAAGATTATCGTTGATACTTATGGCGGAAAGGTTAGGCATGGTGGCGGTGCCTTCTCCGGAAAAGACCCAACAAAGGTTGACCGGAGTGCTTCTTATATGGCAAGATATGTCGCAAAGAACTTAGTCGCTGCTGGTTTAGCTGAGGAATTGGAATTCAGTCTCGCCTATGTTATCGGCAAGTCCGAACCACTTCATATCACAGTGGATTGCCTGGGCACGGAAAGGATTCCGGAGAAGGAGATTTTAAGCATTGTGAATAAACTCTTTGATTTTACTCCCTGGGGGATGATTGAAAGATTGAATCTAAGAAGACCGATATATCTTCCGACTGCCTGTTACGGACATTTCGGTCGCGAAGAGGAAACATTCACCTGGGAAAAGTTAGATATGGTAGAAGAGATAAGAAAATTAGCCGGAATATAAGATGGACTATGATATAAGAGATATAAAATTAGCCGAAGTGGGTAAGAGACGAATTGAGTGGGCAGAGAGATTTATGCCCGTTTTGCGACTCATCCGGCAAAGATTCGCAAAGGAAAAGCCCCTAAAAGGAATAAAAATCTCTGCTTGTCTTCACATAACAACCGAGACTGCCAATCTTGCCCAAACCTTAAAAGCGGGCGGTGCGGATTTAAGGCTCTGTGCCTCCAACCCCCTTTCAACTCAGGATGAGAATGCAGCGGCACTCGTAAAATATTATAAAATACCGGTCTTTGCAATTAAAGACGAAGATAGAAAAACTTACTATGAACATATCCAATCCGCTTTAGCTCATAAGCCAAATATCACAATTGACGACGGCGCAGATTTAGTCTCCACTATTCATAAAGATAATAAGGGATGGGATATAATTGGCGGCACCGAAGAAACAACAACCGGCGTCATAAGATTACGGAATATGGAAAAGGAAGGCGTCTTAAAATATCCCATCATCGCCGTAAACGACTCCTTAACAAAATATCTTTTTGATAACCGATATGGCACCGGACAATCAACAATTGATGGCATCTTGCGGGCGACAAATTTCCTCTTTGCCGGTTCAACAGTTGTTGTCTGTGGCTACGGAATGTGCGGCAAAGGAGTCTCATTACGGGCAAGGGGTATGGGTGCGGATGTGATTGTTACCGAAGTTGACCCAATTAAGGCATTAGAAGCAAAGATGGACGGTTTCAAAGTGATGCCCCTAAAAGAGGCGGCAAAGATTGGTGATTTATTCATCACCGTCACCGGAGATATAAATGTGATAAGTAAAGAACACATTGAACTGATGAAGGATGGAGCAATCCTCGCCAATTCCGGACACTTTGATGTTGAAATTGATAAGAAAGGATTGGCGAATCTTTCTGTAAAGCGAAGGATGATAAGGAATTTCTGCGAAGAGTTTATTCTCCGAGATGGCAGAAAGATTTATCTCTTAGCTGCCGGAAGACTTGTCAACCTCTCCGCTGCGGAAGGACATCCGGCAATGGTTATGGATATGTCATTTGCCAATCAGGCATTAGCCTGTGAGTATTTAGTTAAGAAAGTAAAGGATTTAGAAAAGAAGGTCTATAAACTACCCTATGAGATAGACTGCGAGATTGCCTCCTTAAAGTTAAAATCAATGGGTGTTCAGATTGACCGCCTAACCAAAGAACAGGAGAGATATATTACAAGTTGGCAGTTGGGAACATAAAAATTGGACTCACCCTTAAATTTTTCTGGAGACACCTCGGACCGAATTCCCCCAAGTCCCGCTCAATAAGTCGCTTCGCTCCCGATGGAGTAAACGCTTTAGCTGGAACAGAAAAGAAGCAGTGAGTGGTAATTTGGGAACCGTTTTGATAATCTTTCTCTTTGCCTTTTCCTGGCGTATTTTATATATTTTTATCGCTAAGGCAAATGACCCCCTATTCTTCTATCCCCAGATGGACCCGCTCTATCATCATCAGATGGCAATCTCGCTCTTGAAAGGGGGCTGGCTGGCAGAAGGGAGTTTTTTTCGGGCACCGCTTTACCCTTATTTTCTTGCCTTAATTTATAAAATCTTTGGGATAAATCTCCTTATCCCCCGAATCGTTCAGGCATTTATCGGTTCGGGTAGTTGTCTCCTCATTTATCTTATTGGCAAAAGATTATTTTCTAAAAAGGTAGGATTAATCTCCTCACTGATTGCGGGACTCTATCCCCTCGTCCTGTATTTTGACGGCGAACTACTTCTAACAAACCTATTGATATTTCTTATCCTCTTAGGGTTTTACATACTCTTACAGGAAAGGATTTTTCTTTCCGGGCTAATATTTGGTTTCGCCGCTATCACGCGACCAAATCTCTTGGCATTCGTTATATTTTTGCCCCTATATTTTTACCTAAGGAAGGATAAATGGTTAAGAAAAACCGCAATTCTATTTTTCGGGCTCATCCTGCCGATTATTCCAATTACGATAAGAAATTATATAAAAGACAGGGATTTCGTTTTGATTGCCTGGCAGGGCGGGATAAATTTTTATATTGGGAATAACCCGAAAAGTGATGGCATAACCGCAGTAATCCCCGGAACCCGAGGGAGTTGGTGGGGAGGGTTTTATGATGCCAAAAGAATTGCCGAAGAAGAACTAAATAGGAAATTAAAACCTTCCCAGATTGATAGATACTGGTTTAGAAAAGGAATTAAATTCATCACCAAAAATCCAATCCCTGCCTTCCTCTTATTTTTAAGAAAGACTTATCTCTTCTTTGGTGGCTACGAGATTTCTAATAACCGGGATATTTATCTCTTCTCTCAGTTTACCTATCTTAAATATCTCCTCTTTAATCTACCTTTTTTCCAATTTCCCTTCGGTCTTTTATTTCCTCTTTCCTTAATTGGGATATATTTTAGTATTTGCCGACAAAAGTCTGTGCGAATCACTCCCTACTTTCTCTTATACCTCTTTCTTATCACTTATTCCCTCTCCTTTATCATATTCTTCGCCACTGCCCGTTATCGGATGCCTTTAATCCCATTTTTAATCCTCTTTGCGGTTTATGCCCTTTTTGAGTTGCAAAAACATCTTAACTTTAAACTTATTCTTATCTTTCTGGGCTTTTATCTCTTTTTTAATGCCGACCTCTACAAAATCTCCCACCCGAATTTAGGACAATTTTATACCACAATTGCGATTGCCAAAAAGGAGGCAGGGGAATTAAAAGAGGCATACAGATGGACAATGAAGGCATTAAAGGAGGATTCATTATGGGTTGAGGCGCTCAACCTTCTTGGGGTCATCTTAAATGAAAATGGCCAGACTGCGGAAGCCGAAATGGTATTAAAGAGGTCGTTACAAATCAATCCCAATCTTCCAGAGACCTATCACAATTTAGGAAATCTCTATTATAGAAAGGGAGAAAGGGATAAGGCAGAAGATTGCTACCGAAAAGCAATTCAACTTGACCCTTATGCTGCAAGGAGTTATAACAACTTAGGAAATATCTATTTTGAAAAGGGAAGATTGAAAGAGGCGTTAATGATGTATGAGAAGGCATTCGGTTTAGAACCATTGTATGATGGTGCCCTCTTCCATTCCGGTTTGGTCTATTATTATTTAGGAGAGAAGGGTAAGGCATTTGCCATCTGGAAGAAGGTCTTGGAGATAAACCCCAAAAATCATCTGGCAAAAGCCGCCCTGGAACAACTGCGATAAAAATACTATCCGGCTTATTATCATCGTTGGGCGGTTACAAATAATATTTTAACCACGAGATTGATTTTGAAATCAGTGCCCTCGGAGGCAAAAACGCATACTTGACAGGTAAAAATTCTATGTTATAATATAAATTATAAAAAGAGGAGGAATATTTGAAGAGCATTTTTAGAAGTAGTTGCTTCTTTGCCTTCCTTTTATCTTTTCATTTCTCATTTGGGCAATTTTTCCGCCCTGACCCCGAATCACCTCTACTGGCGGTAGTTCAGTTACGAGTTTAAATAATGCCCGTTGCATAGTCTCTCGTTCTTCCTCCGCATCCC
>JBBIHO010000025.1:0-8978 GCA_037446935.1 Caldifarciminota bacterium
AACACTTACCATTTTTGCCCACTCTCTTTTCTACCGCCTCCTGACCAAGGGATTTCGTTTGCGAGAGTTTATCTTCCAGACGGGAGAATCTTTTATCAATCTCGTTATATTTAGTTAAGGCATTGGCAATATGTCTACCGAGGGTCTCAAAATCTTCCCGGAAGCGGGAGAAATCGCCAGCCAAACCCGAAAGATAGGATAGTATCTCTTTGGCACGTTCCTCAATCTTTAATCCGCGCAGTCCGAGAAGGATTGCCTGGAGATAAGCATAGAAACTATTTGGTGAAACGGGAATCACCCGTTTACTTAAAGCATAGGAGGATAAACTCTCCTCACCTTCCTCTTTGATTACCATCTCATAGTAGACATTCTCCGCCGGGATATACATAAAGGCAAAGTCAAATGTCCCTTCCTCGGGATGGATATACTTACGGGCGATATCATCAATATGATTCTTCACCCGCTGGAAAAATTCCCGGCGCCTTCTCCTTCTCTCTTCCTTATCATCGGTCTCTAATATCCTTTGAAAACCCTCCAAGGGGAATTTGGCATCAATCGGGAGTAGATTCCCACCCAGGAAAAGGACTGCGTCGCACCTTTCGCGACTCTTAAATTCGTATTGCAACCGATAGGAGGAGGCTGGAAAATATAATTGCGACAGGAGTTCCTCTAAGAATAATTCACCCAAGACCCCCCGGGCCCTTGGTGCCCTTAAAATCTCCTGAAGCCGGGATATATCTTGACCAATCTCTAAGACCTGGCGGGTTGTCTCCTGGACAACTCCCAAACTTTTGCTCACATCCCGAATTACCGCTGCTGCATTATCCAGCCGAATACTCACCTGCCCAGTAGTTTGCTGGAGTGAGTTTAAGAAATTGGCGAAATTCTGGTTCATCTCCTGGCGTAGCCCATTAATCTGCTCCTGCATCAGTAAGAGACCTTTCTCATCTCCCTTCTTTCGCAAGAGCAAAAAGAGTAGAAAGAGGATTACGATGCTTAAAATTATTATTAAAGTCATAATTGATGATAAGGTAAGATATTGAAAAAAGCAAGGGTCAGGCGATTAAGACGGCGATTATGCCGACCAAATAAATTCCGTCAAAGACCCCAGCACCACCAATTGAAAGCATTCCATAACCAATCCTTTCTAACTTATGGAGGTTTAATAAATCCGCACCGAAAATGACGCCGAGAACCCCGGAGATGTAAGCAACTGCGGAGGGATTATTTCGGGCAAAGATTAAGGCAAAGAGGGCAGAAAATATCGGTGGGATAAATGCTGGCATCACAATCCCTAAACCGCTAACCGGTCGACTTAAAATCTTGGAGAGAATCGTCATTAGAATGGTGCAGATAAGAACCGAAGTGAAAGAAACCTTTGATAAGAGATATAAAGAGAGACCTAAAGGGAGGATACAACCCCCGAGGTTGACCGCAATTATTCGCTCCTTATAAGGGAGGGCGGGAATCCGGTAAAAGAGGCGAAAGAAATCGGGAAAGGAGAAATCCTCCTCTATCTCCACCCTTTTCCGAATGAGGGGCAAATTTATCGCACTGCCGAGGAGGGAGAAGAAGAAGAAGGCAAATCCCATCTCCCGACTAAGACCCAACTTAGAAAAGGCGATACTTACGATTCCCAATTGGAATAGAAGGAATAAGAGCGGTAGGAGAAGCAAAAAGAGAAGGAAGAAAAGGAAGGAAAATGGGATAAAGAACATTGCCTCAATCCAAAGTAGCCCGCCTCCGATCCAATAAAAGTAGCCCGCAGATGGCAAATATTGAAAGGAGGCTAATCCCTGCCCCGATTCTTAGGGTCTTCTTGTCATAATAAAAGATTATATTATGCTCCCCACCCTCTAAGAAGACCGCCCTTAACAAGTAATCTGCCCGATAAATCTCTCGCTCTTTGCCATTAACCCTTACCTTCCATTCGGGATAATATATTTCCGAGAGGAGAAGGAAGCCGGGTTTTTCCGTCGCCACCCGCAATCTTATCTCATTTGCGGAATACCTTTGAATCTCTATCTTATTCGCAGGCAAGATGGAGAGAGGTTCCAATCTCCTCTCCGGTTCCTTTTCTAAGATGAGACAATTCTTGTAATCAAATTCTGGATTGCTTAAAATCTCAAGAATCCTTTTCCGATCTCTTTCCACGATATAATTGTAAAACATCTTGGCACGGGGGAGATAGGTTGGATTTAAGACCAGTGTCAATGACTTTCTTGCCTCATCCACCTTTATCTTATACTTAGCATTCAATAAATCACACTTCACTTCCCGGGGGATATTAAAGGTAGCATAATCCGCAAGACCGAGTGGTGTATAACCCTCTAAGAGTTCCAGTCCTTGAATCATTCCTTCATTCCTCTTCAGTATCATATACCCGTTCTGCCTGGCATTGATTCGGAAGATTTCCCTTCTTCGCTCCTCCTGTAATTGTCTCACTAACTGATTTTGCGGATAATAATCCTCCGGTCCCAAAGAAGAGAGAGGGAATCTCTGACCAAAGAGAGCGAGGTCAAAAAATGTAAGACCGCAGGCAATTGAAGAGAGCAACTTCCCCCTTCTCTTTGAGCGGAGAAGAAAGAGGATTAAGGATGCGATTAAAAATAGAAGAAAGATATTATACTGCTTTATTATATTCTGGCTAATCTCCGGAATATATTTACCACCACTGATGCCAAAGAGCAAGAGAAGCCAAAAGAAGAGGGCGATAAGTAAAAATATTATTAGAAGTTTCCGGAAGGTCTTCACCTGATTCTTATCTTCTAATTTGAGAAAGGCTTCCATACCGAATCCAGCCAAAACCGCCATACCGAAGGTCGCAAGTCCGGCAAAACGCGCCGGTATCCGGAAGCGATTAAACCCGGGCAGGAGATAAAAGATGAGTTTATAAAAAGGTGTGTTCTTCCCTAATCCTGCCAGAAGGGAGATTGCAACTAAGACCAAAAAGAAGATCCGCTCTCTGGCGCGTGAGAAAGAGATACCGAAGATGGCAAGGATTAAAGGGATAATCCCGAGATAGATAGCGGTCTCCCAATAGTAATATCCGGCTTTCCCGCCCCAGAAGAAGACCGAATCGGTCCCATCCCCGGTGAGAGAGCCGAAGAACTTAGGAATTAAGAGAAGGAGGGGAAAGTGAAAAGGAAGGGAGACTTCTGCTGATTCCTCAAAGGTCATCGTTTCCCGTAAAGTATGTTTCGCATATTCAAAGGAAGGAAGGTATTGGATTGCCGAGAGACCAAAACCCAAAAGAAAGATCAGGAGGAAGAGTGGCAGGTGGCTTTGAAAAAGGACCTTCTTTTCTCTTAACCAATTGGCAAGGTTATAGAAGAAAAGAAGAAAGAGGGTGGATATGATATAAAGGGTAATCTGCGGATGACTCGCCAGATTAGAAATCCCCAGGAAGATTCCGGCAAAGCAAGCATCGCGGATTCTCTTTCTCTTAAATGTTCGGAAAGTGAATAGCAAGATTAAAGGAAGCCAGATGAAGGTAGTGACCATTGTCAGATGGATGAGATGGGTGATCATAAAACCGCTGAAGATAAAGGCAAGCGCCGAGAAGAACGAAGAATTGGGGGAGAGTTTTAGGTCCCGAAGGAGGAAATAAAGGAAGATACCGCCCAAAAGGAAATGGAGGAGGACCTTCATCTCTACAAGCCAATAGACGAAGGATTGTGTTGGAGAGAAGAAGATGGCAAGAAGCCAATTTAAGGGATAAAAGACCTGGGACTGGACATCGCCCAAAAAAGGCATACCCGAAAAGAGAAAAGGATTCCAGAGCGGTAGAGAGAATTTCGCAAGGGAGGAGAAGAGAAAGTAATGATAAGGGTAATAATGATAGAGGATATCTTCCCAGAAGTATCTTCTGCCGACGATTATCTCCCAGAAATATAAGGATAATAAGAGAGATAGGATTATAAAAGGCAAAAATCGCTCTCTCTGCTTCACCCCAGCCGCAACCGAAAACCTATCTTATAATCCCAAGCCAGTCGCGGAGTAGGAATTGAATCCTTCCTAAGAGTAAGGAGACCCTTGCCATCACAGTATAACCAAAGGAGGCGCCAAAACCAACCATCAGAAAGATTATTCCGAGACCGGCAAGACTCCTCCAAGCTCCCTTTCTCTCCCGGGAGAAGAAGAAATAGATTACTGTTGAAAAGACACCAATTAGGGAGATAGTTCCCCATAATAAGAGGTCTGCGCGGTGGATAATATCTGGTTTGAGAAGTGTCCCCTGAATCTGCTTTATTATGCTTGCCTGCATAATTGCCGGGATTGATACCCCGGAACCATAACCCAGGACAAATCCCATCGGGAGTCGGATAAGCCAGGAGAGCCTGGGAAAGAATATGGAAAGATATAAGACACCAAGGAGGAGCGGAATCACATATAATATATTCCCCTGTTTGAAAAGGGGAACAATCAGATCCGGATAGAGGGCATTATGCCATGTGATGGCGATTGAATACCCAACCGAAACCCCAACATAGAGATGCTCGGCCAACCGATAGATTGGATTATCCCCAAATAAGAAGGAGAAGATGAAGAGGGTTAAAAATGCAGAAATCCAGGTCAAAATTTCCGGACTTGGCATCATCTCTTCCTCCTCACCGCAAAATAACTGATATTTCCGAGAATCACTAAAATCATTATGAGGAGATGGGCTAATGACTGGGAATCCATCAATTGCGAGGCAGGTTTTTCTGCCTTTGCGTAGCCAGCCTTCTCATTGAGGTATTCATATTCCGCAGCCGACTTCAACCCACCCAAAAGTCCGGTCAATTGTCCGCTCTGGAGATAGGGATAGGCATCCGCGGCCGAGACTGCGGTAACACCCGCTCCGACCTTTATACCAAATCTTGTCTGGGCATAGGCAATCCAGGTCTCATATCCTGGCACACCCGCAGATAAACTGACCATAAACGGAATGTCCCGATAAGTTATATCCTCCTTTAAGATTGGATAGGAATCTACCGGTTTACCATAATAGTCAGTAGGATATGTCTCCTTAAGACTCCTTCCCAGGCCAAACATCACCGCAGTGATTCCTGCCTTCCAGCCGAGGAAGATATAGTCCTCACCATAGATCTTATGATATTCCGGGGCGCAAGTTCTTAACCCTTCTTCTGCCAGTCCCGTACCGGTTAGCCAGAGACCCATCACGATAACCCGGAGATTCTTTGCGAAGGCATGCCGCAGAATTGACAGATACATTGGATATAGTTCAGGCATTGATGACGGGTCAAAGTCAATTGAGATTAAGAGAAACGACCTTTCCGGTAGGCGGTCAATCGCCTTATATAACTCTTCTGTCCGACGCCCAACCCTACCGACGAGATAGAGCGGTCTTAAAAGAGGGAATATGACCGCAATCGTCATCGCCAGAAAGATTATCCTCCGGTCTATCTTCCCTAAACCTTCAAGCATTTTCATCTCTTACCTCCTAACCAGCCTCTTTCAATCCCTAAGATAATCTTCAATGCGGTAGCAATTCCTCCTAAGGCAACACCAAAGAGGATTCCCCTCTTCGCTGCCATATTGGGAACCGAGAGGAGCCATTCCGCAAGATCTGAGAGGCGGGGAGAGATTGCAGTTCCGATTGGCACCATTCCCAACATCACGATAAAGGCAGCAATCAAAAGGAGGGTTGCCTCTTTCGTTCGGGCGCGGAAGGCACGATAGGCAGCGGATGCCATATAAAAGGCGAGAATTGAGAACATCGTTGCCCCTAAGGGGACCATCACATGGTTATAGATGAGCCGGTGATAAGATTGCGGACCAACACCACCAAAAAGACCAATGAAGGCACAAGCGAATAAGGCGATGAGGGTCACTAAGGAAAAGCCCCATTCCCCTTTCTGCCGCTTAATCCGCTCGTAGTGGCGAAAGGTAATACTACGAACCCCAATTGCCAGGGCAAATGCCATAATTATCCGAACCCACTTTATTATAATATCAAGAAAGGATTGGGAAATCGGATGGGGGATGAAGAACTGGATAACCATCAAAATCCCCATTATGAAACATAGGCTTAAAGGTAAACTCCTTGCCATCTTCCCTCCTATCTCACCTCAAAAAATCCCAACAGAATAGAGAAGAACTTAAAAGGCCGTAAGGCGGAAAGGAGTAAAAGACCGCTACCGATGAGGAGTAAAAAGAGGATGATAATCTTCCCATAATCCTGCCCCTTGAGTGAACCGACCAGCAAAGGCTCACGGGAAAGATAAGCAGAGGCAGCATAGAGTTCCTCACCAATCAAGGTATAGTCACAGGCAGTGATGAAGAAAGGAAGTTGATGGACCGCATCGGTTCCCGCAATCTGAATCGCGCCGGTTGTTGCACCGGTTTCGGCAAGGATTAAAGATTCCGCCCAGAACATCCCTAAGAATAGATTGGCGGCTGGTTTCTCCCGCACCATTATCCCGTCAACCGCGGCCGCATAGGCAAATTGCTGGTCGGTGATGAAGAATACATTATCTCCCTTAAATGCATCCGGCCTGCCGACATTCGTATATGCCTCCTTACAAACCTCATAGGCAACCGTATAGACAATTGGGTCACGATTCGGAACCAAAAGGGTTGAGGAATACTGGGCAGTCTTCTTTGCCACCTCACCCAAAATATTTAAGGAGGCAATCGTTGCGATATCGGACACACTCCCTAATCCCGGGACATAAAGGATTGCCCTTCCCATCTCGGTCGCCCTTCCGACCGCCTCCTCCACCGCATCCAAACCGGAAATCCTCCTGATGAATAATTTCTTACCCCTTCGCGCATGATAGATGAAATATAGGACAAGCGCGGAGAATAAGATAATACCAATGAGAACATTCAGACGATAAAGGGAAAACCACTGCGGGGATGATCTTACCGCCTCGGAGACCTCTGATTCCAAAATCGTTCCTCCCTTTACTGCCCTCACCTTATAAAAATAGACCTTCCCATCAACCACCTTATTATCCAGAAAGGAGCATTCGCCACTCGCCACCTCCCCAATCACCGCAAATCCTTCTTCTCCCTCTCCCTTTCGCAAGACCTCATAAGAATCAACCTCACCAGCCGTTGGCTGCCATTTGATAGTGATACACTTTCCGGCATCCGAGGGCGTGTCAAAGACCTCAATTGGCCCTAACGGCGCCAGGGTGCAAAAGAAGATTAAAAGATAATGCATAACTCCTCCCCAAGAATAAACAAAATCACAGCCGACAAACGACAAATAATAGAACTATTCTTCACAAATACACCGCAACTTCTGACACCGCGGACAGCCATCTTTATACTTCATAACCGCCTCTTCCATATCAACATCGGTTAAAGAAGCAAGACTACAAACCCAAGCAAAGATATCGGCAAACTCCTCTTTTAGTTTCTCCTTCGTCCCTTGCGACCTTTCTTGTGAATACTTCCTTAGGCACCTCGCCAGTTCGCCAACCTCTTCCACCAGCCACCGAAAACTACCTTCAACTCCTCGCTTTTTATCCTTCTTAAAATAAAGCCTCTTAATTTGGCTTTGAAAATCTCTAATCGTCATAATTTCAAATTATCCTTAAAAAAATCTTAAAGTCAAGGAGAGGGTTGACTTTTTTCTTAAATCGGATATTATAAGGGAGAGGAACTATGGCTAAATTAAAATTTGCCTTCTATTGGGCAGCCTCCTGCGGTGGCTGCGAAATTGCGGTCTTAGATATAAATGAAAAGATACTGGATGTCTTGGAGATTGCGGAAATCCTCTTTTGGCCCGTCGCCTTAGATACAAAATACCAGGATGTCAAAAAGTATAAGGATAACCATCTTGATGTCACTTTCTTTAACGGTTCAATCCGGAATAGTGAACAGGAGGAGATGGCTCACCTCCTGAGAAAGAAATCAAAGATTTTAGTCGCCTTTGGCTCCTGTGCAAATGAAGGTTGTATCCCAGGACTTGCCAATCTCTTCACCCGGGAAGCCATCCTGGAAAGGATATATAAGACAACCGATTCTACTCATAACCCAGAAGGAATCCTTCCCGCGGAGGAGTGGGAAGGTCTCACCCTCCCAAAATTTTACGAAGAGGTTAAACCATTAAACAGGGTCATTTCCGTTGATTACTATCTCCCGGGATGTCCGCCGCCAACCGGTCTCATAATTTCTGCGGTGGATAATATCGCAAAAGGTAGCCTTCCTGAGAAGGGAACCGTTTTGGCTCCGGTAAAGGCACTCTGCGAGGAGTGTGAAAGGAATACGGAGGAAGCAAAGAAGATGACCGATGTGAAAAGGATAATTGAAACCGCCATTGACCCGAAGAGATGTTTTCTCCAACAGGGGATTATCTGTATGGGTCCGGCGACCCGTTCCGGTTGCAACGCACGATGTCTCAAGGCAAACTGGCCCTGCACCGGCTGTATGGGACCGACTCCGGAGGTGGAAGACAAAGGAGCGAAGATGATTTCGGCGATCGGTTCCATTTTGAAGGTTGATGAAGAGAAGATTTTGACCGAAGAGGAGTTGAGTAAATTGATTGATAAGATAAAAGACCCTGTCGGCACCTTTTATATGTATTCCCTACCCGCTTCCATTATAAATAAGAAAAAAGGAGTGTAGATGAGAAGAATAACGATTGACCCGATAACCCGTTTGGAAGGGCACGGAAAGATTGAAATCTTTCTTGACGAGAGAGGTAATGTTAAAGAGGCCTATCTTCAGACCCCAGAATTGCGGGGTTTAGGGGTTTTGAAAAGTTCTGTGAGCGAAGGAAGGCAGAGGATATGCCGCAGTTGACCTCCCGCATCTGTGGCGTCTGTCCGGTCGCCCACCATTTTGCCGCCACAAAGGCATTAGATGCCTGCTTTCAGGTTGAACCAACGCCGCTGGCGAAGAAGTTACGGGAACTTATGTATTGCGGATATATAATCTATGACCATATTCTTCACTTCTATTTTCTCGGCGGACCGGATTTTATTGTTGGCTTGTCCGCCCCGAAGGAGAAGAGAAATATC
>JBBIHO010000025.1:9012-12462 GCA_037446935.1 Caldifarciminota bacterium
GGCATTGGAGGTGATAAAACACCGCGCCTATGGTCAACTGATTACCGAAATCTTAGGCGGTAAGGCAACCCATCCGGTCTGCGGTATTCCGGGAGGGGTGACTAAGGGGCTTAATGAAGAGGAGAGAGGGCGGATTGAGGAGATGGTCCTCTCCTGTAAGGAGTTCGCGCAGAAGACGCTTGATTTATTTCACACACTCTGCCTTGATAATCCGGAATATCGCGGAATGTTTGAAAATCCCAACTTCTCCCTTGATCTGTATAATATGGGTCTGGTTGATAAGAATAATCAACTAAATTTTTATGATGGCGATGTGCGGGTCATCTCACCAGAGGGAAAGGAGTATCTGAAATTTTCGCCTCAGGAATATCTCTCCCATATCCAGGAGAAGGTTGTGGAATGGTCTTATGTGAAGATTCCTTATCTCGCATCAATCGGTTTTAAGGGATTGGTGGCAGGACGAGACTCCGGACTCTATCGGGTTGGTCCTCTGGCAAGGCTCAATGTCTCAGAAGGAATCGCCACAAAGGAGGCAAATGCGGAGTATGAAAGGATGGTCTCCCTTTTAGGACCGAAGCCATTTAAGAATGTCTTCGCCTACCACTGGGCTCGCCTCATTGAACTCCTCTATGCCACAGAAAGGGCTTATGAGATTGTGAAGGAGGAAGGGATAACTGGTGATGAGATCAGGAACTTAAATCTCTCCTCCCCAGGGGAGGGAGTGGGAATTGTTGAGGCGGCAAGGGGGACCTTAATTCACCATTACAAGTTGGATGAGAGAGCCCTCATCCGGGAGGTAAATCTCATTGTCGCCACTACGAATAATAAGGGTGCGATAAACCTCTCGGTCCGCCAGGGGGCAAAGGAATACATAAAGAACGGCAAGATTTCCGAAAATATCCTCAATATCTGTGAGATGTTCTTCCGTGCCTATGACCCCTGCTTTGCCTGTGCCTCCCATTCCCTATGCTCTTCGCCTCTCACACTTTGCGTCTATGACGCAAAAGGAGTTCTTCTTTATCAGGCGAAATCTTAAAATGAGGTGTTAGGTGTTAGGTATTTGGCTTGGCGCCGTTCTCCGAAAGCGGTGTTTGGCATTCGGCTCCTTCTTTCTTTACAGTATATTCCTCTATGGAATTGAGATTACCAATTGGCAAATCTGGACAACCCATCAATATCCGAGCGAGATTGCAGGAAGCGGGGATAGCCTTTTCATTGCTACCAGTGGTGGACTCATCCTCTTCTCACCGCAAAAGGAATCAATAGAGAGGGTCTTCACTTATAAGGATGGGCTTCTCTCCCATTATGTAAAATCTTTGGCGCGGGACAGGGAGAATTCCCTCTGGCTTGCTACTGATTATCGTGGGGTTTTGGTCTTTTCGCAAGAGGGATTCCTTCGCTACCCACCAGAAAAGGTTCCCTCAAAAATCAATAAGATAGGATTGAGTGGCGATACGGTTATATTAGCAACACCAGAAGGGGCATATTTTATCATTACCCACGGAACCCTACTTGATTTTAATGATGATAATGTAGTTAATCTCCTTCCGGGAAATATCGCCTACTCCCTCTTTGCGGATGACGATTTCTGGATTGGGACCGGAAGGGGTGTATTTCGCATTGGGCGTGACCTACAAACTGTGAGGTTATATCTTCGTCCCTTGGGCGATTCGGTGAAGGGGATTCTCAAAGCAAGGGATACCCTCTTTATCGCCACCGAAAAGGGGCTTGCCTATTATTCCGCAACAAACGATACATTTCTTCCTTATCTCCTTTTTGCCGCGGTATCTCCCTATAGTAGTTTGATTATCAAAGATTTTAAGGTTAAGGAGAATAGATTTTATATCGCTTCTCATAACGGCACATTCACCTATGACGGCAGAAACTTCTCGCCCCTCACCCCTTATCACACAACCGCCATCTTTCTTGATGAGTATCTCCTTTTAGGAATTTTAGGACCGGACTTTTGCTCCGGCTCTCTCTTAAAGATTGATACAATTCAAAGAGAGATTCCATTCCGCACAATCGTCTGTAATCAAGTCTTTTCCATTGCCAAGGATCGAGAAGAGAATATCTATCTGGCACATCTCTTCTGGGGAGCAAACCGCATAACGGTGATCAGTAAGGATAGCATCACCTTCTTAAAGGACACCCTGCCGGTTCCGGACTTTGTGGCAATTGATTCTAAGGATAGGATTTGGGTTGCCCACTGGTCAGAGGAAGGTGGTCTTTCCTGTTATGATAAAACTGAGAAGAGATGGAGGATTTTTCAGTGGGGGACTGTGACACCAAAGAATGTTATCGGTGCCTTTGCGATTGATGCCAATGATACGAAGTGGATGTGGAATGGGATAAATCTCATTGCCCTTGATAGTAATGACATCTCTTTTGAGTTTTTCATCCCTGGTTTAGGAGGTTGCCTTCATGGCTACGAATTTACCTTTGATAGTAAGAAGCGGGTCTATTTAGGAACTCCCAATGGACTCGTGATGCTTGATTATAAAGGGACACTCGCCGACCCTTCTGATGACACCGCAAAGATATTCACCGAAGGTCTCGCCTCAAATAATATTTACTCCCTATCCAGCGATCGTAAGGACCAGATTTGGGTAGCAACCGACCGGGGACTCGGTCTCTTAAAAGGAGAGAGGTTTCGGGTATATACAAAAGAAAATTCTGGGCTCATCTCTTCTAACTGCCTGCGAGTGCGAACCGATTCCTACGACCGTGTCTGGGTTATGACCGACGCCGGACTTTCCATCTTCTGCCCCAAGGAAGATTCCTGGTTCTCTTTCACCCCAACAAATAGCCCAATCTTACCCAATTGGAAGAGTATCTTGGGTTTTTATCTTTCGCTCCTCGTTGAAGAGGGTAACGCCTACATTGGAACAAAAGAGGGATTAATTCACTTCACCTATAAGAAAGAAGAAGCGCCCGAAGAACCTCTAAGGATAGAGATATATCCCAATCCTTATATCTTGGGTCTTTCCCAAAAGTTATATGTTGAAAGTGTTCCTTACCCGGAGAGTTCGGTTGTGGAAATATTTACCCTCCGCGGGAAGAAATTAAACATCAATAAAATCTCCCGGCTAAGAAATGGCTACGCCTTAGAGATAGACAATTCCCTCTCTTCTGGTTTATACATTATCCGAGTTCGGGAGGAGAGGTCTCCTTACCGCATAGGGCTTGGGAGACTTCTCATCATAAGATAAGATAAGAGAAACGCCCCTTTTTAAGAAAGGGAGCGCATTCGCATCTATTTCAATCTGCCAATATCCTAACACTCCTTTTTTTGGTTTATTAGGTATCTTGCTTTCTCTTCCCTCATCTGAAAAGACAGATGACCTTTCAGAATTGGCATCACTTCAAAAGATGTCCTTAAAGAGGGATTAAGTGATAGATTGAAAGATATATCTAATAATTGATATAAAATTTGATTTTTTAGCCGAT
>JBBIHO010000026.1:0-12332 GCA_037446935.1 Caldifarciminota bacterium
ACCTGCAGCCGGTGTCATCATCTTCACTGCACTCATATTCTCACTACCGCCACCCTTCGGCATAACGCAAATCTTTATTCTATCCCCAGGAACAATTTTGGTATGAATGACCGCCGGAGTATTATCGCCGGTATTTTTGCGACGCAAGGGATCGGAGACAACCGATTTTCTGAGATAACCTTCCTTATATCCCTTTCTGACACCTTCATTAATTGCATCCTCTATATCCCCTTTTACCCGGACATCACTTCCGTGCTCCACAAAGACCACAGTTATCCCGGTATCCTGACAGAGGGGAAGCATCTCTTTTCTGGCGATTTCGGCATTTTCTAAGATGGTGGCGAGAATCTCTTTTCCGAGTGGCGATTCCTCAATCTTCTCGGCTCTTCTTATCGCCTCTTTTATATCTTCGCCTAATAGACAATTTGACTCAATTGATAAACGGGCAACTTCTTCTACGATCCTTTGATATTCAATTTCGCGCATAATTACTCCTGACTTGGTTTTAATACCCAAATTTCGGGTTTTTCTGGTAAATCTTCCTTTTTCACTACTACCTCTGATTTATCTAAGAGACGACAGTTTGGTTTACCTTTGAGGAACTCCGAAACATCGGAGATTGGGAATTCGCAGGCAGTGGTCTTATAATGCATCGGAAAGGTAATAGAGGGTTTAAGGGCATTCATCACCTCGGTTGCCTCTTCGGCATCAATCGTGAAATAACCACCGACCGGGATGAAGAGGAGCGTAACCTTTCCGATTTTGCTCATTGCCTCGGAAGTCAAGGGTTCTCCCAAGTCACCGAGGTGGGCAATTTTCATATCCTCCGCTTCAATAACGAATAATGTATTCTTGCCCCTTTCCTTCCCTTTTACCCTATCGTGATAAGTGGGAAATCCTTTTAACCTGATGCCAGAAATCTCTTTCTCAACCTCGCCTTTCACAATAAGTGGATTTCCCTTTATATCTTTATAATAATTGTGGTCTTCGTGTTCGTGACTGATGGTGACGATATCCGCAGTTTCGGTGAGAGGTTTATATTTGAGTGAACCGAAGGCTTGTGGTTTATAGGGGTCGGTGATAATCTTCTTACCAAGAGTTTCAATTAGAAAGGAGGCATGGCCAAAAAATTTAATCCGCATCTTCCCTCCAAGTTAAAGAAGACGGGTGCTTCGCACATTTGGGGTTTCACCTTTTCTCATTGCGGGAGGACGGAGACCCGCTGCTTATTCTTTGATACCCATTCAAATTTCACCACTCCCTCGGACAAGGCAAAAAGGGTGTAGTCTTTACCCATTCCGACATTCATTCCGGGAAGGAAGCGCGTGCCGCGTTGCCTTATCAAAATACTCCCGGGTTTTGCCCGTTGGCTGCCAAAGAGTTTAACGCCTAACCTTTGACCCGGACTATCCCTTCCATTTCGGGAAGAGCCTTGACCCTTCTTATGTGCCATAATTCCTCCATATTATAAAGGATAATTATAGTTGATTTTAAGAAATTGTCAACCCTCGCTTTTCATCCTTTGGGAGCGTAGCGACCGTTCACAACGTGCGGGAGCGTAGCGACCGAAATGTAATAAAAACAAAAGGAAACTAAAATTCCCGCACTAAGAAAACAGGTAGGGTATCTTAACCAATCTTTTCTAAGTTAGAGAAATTTAGCAAGCGGCGGCAGGTTAGTTCCTTTCCTAAGACTTCAATGACATCAAATAATGGAGGACCAACGGTCTTGCCGGTTAAGGCGACACGGCAAGGATGGATTAGTTCGGCTGCTTTGATTGATAATCTTTCTGCCAATTCTCTTAATGCCTTTTCGGTCGTCTCCTTATTAAAATCGGTAAGGGAAGAAAATGCCTTTGCCAGTAATTTCATCCGCTCCTTATTGAGAGCGGTGAGAAAATTATTAATCTCGGTTAAATTATATGAGATATCTTCTTTTAAGAAGATACTTACCGAATCGGCCAAGTCAGTCAATCTCCTTGCTCGGTCTTGCGAGATTTTAATCACCTTCAAAAGCCTTTCTCCATTCTCCATTTGCAAGAATGGTTTAAGGTGTGGCAAGAGTTCTTCCGGGGGCGAGGCTTTAATATACTCACTATTCATCCATTCCAATTTCTTTATATCAAACACGGCATTTGCCTTATTCACCCTTTCTAAGGAGAAGAGTCTTATCATCTCCTCTTTTGTCATAATTTCCTTATCACCACCTGGTGACCAACCGAGGAGTGCCAGGTAGTTGACCAGTGCTTCCGGTAAAAATCCGGCGTCTTTGTATTCCATAATTGAAAGGGCACCGTGTCTTTTGGAGAGTTTCTTTTTATCCGGTCCTAAGATTAAAGGAAGATGAGCGAAAAGCGGCGGCTTTTGTCCAATTGCGGAAAAGAGGAGAATCTGTTTTGGGGTATTTGAGATATGCTCCACAGCCCGGATGATATGGGTCATTCCCATCTCATAGTCGTCAATTACACAGGCGAAATTATAGGTCGGGGAGCCATCAGCCCGCAAGAGGATAAAGTCCTCAATATCTCCTGGTTGTTTTTCAATCGTTCCGTGGATAATATCGTTGAAGGCGATCTTCTTAAAGGGAGAAAGAAAGCGGACTACCTTTGGCACCTTCTCTTTTTCCAGTTTCGCCTTTTCCGTCTCCGAGAGATTGAGACAGCGTCGGTCATATTTGTAGGGAATCTTCTTCTCCCAGGCAATCTTTCTCTCTTCTTCTAACTTCTCTTTTGGGCAGTAGCAGTAATATGCCTTTCCTTCCGCAACCAACCGCTCAGCATACTGACGATAGATAGGAAACCGCTGGGACTGGAAATAAGGTCCTTCGTCCCATTCCAAGCCGAGCCAAGAAAGTCCTTTTAAGATAATCTCTGTGGATTCTGGAGTGGAGCGGGTCGGGTCAGTATCTTCAATCCTTAAGATAAATTTCCCGCCCTGATTTCTGGCAAAGAGATAGTTATAGAGGGCACTTCGGGCAAGTCCCACATGTATCGCTCCGGTCGGACTTGGTGCAATCCTTACTCTAACCATAAAGCCTGCTTTCGTTTAACTACGGCGAAGGCGGAGAGGGTGGGATTCGAACCCACGGTCCACCTTTCGGTGAACGACCGCTTAGCAAGCGGGCGCCTTAGACCTTCTCGGCCACCTCTCCGACGGAGGGTGAGGGATTTGAACCCCCATGTTCCCTTTCGGGAACGGCGGATTTCAAGTCCGCTGCCTTACCAGTTAGGTCTAACCCTCCCAAATTTCCTTTATTTTAACATAAATATCTTAGATTTTCAAGCGGTCACTTTTTATCAAATTATCTTGACTTTGCGGGATTTTTCTTTAATCTATGATTGTGCCTGACACAATCATCTTCTTAGGTAGTGGTGGTGCCCGGATCGTTGTCTTCAAACAGATTCGGGCGTCCGGCGGAATCTGGCTCAACTTATCCGCGGTGAATATTCTTGTTGACCCAGGTCCCGGCTCCTTAGTGAGGATTACCCAAAGCAAGCATAAATTAGACCCGATGAGATTGGATGCCTGCCTCCTCTCACACCGCCATCTTGACCACTCCGGTGATGTGAATAATATAATTGAGGCAATGACAAATGGCGGAACGGTTAAAAGGGGAATTTTATTTTGCCCCCAGGATGCAATTGAAGGAGATGACCCAGTGGTCTTTAAGTATCTCCGCGATTATTTAGAAAGGATTGTTGTATTAAAGGAAAAGGGCGAATATCAATTGAAGGGGTTAAAATTCTCTACCCCGGTGCGGCATAAACACCGCGGTGAGACCTATGGTTTTAAGTTTGAGACCGGTGATTATAAAATTTCCTACATTGCGGACACAAGATATTTTGAAGAACTAACAAAGGCTTATAAAGCGGATATCTTAATAATAAATGTGGTGAGGGAAAAGCCTTCGGAATTAGACCACCTTTCCCTTCCCGATGCGAAAGATCTCATAATGGAAATAAGACCAAAGGTTTGTTTCCTTACCCATTTTGGGATGACAATGATTAGAAGGCGACCTTGGGTCGTTGCCAAAGAGATGACCGAGGAGACCGGAATCAAAGTTGTCGCCGCCACAGATGGGATGAAATACGATATCACGAAGTTATGAGGATTAAGGAATTATCGCCGGAGACGGTTAAGAAGATTGCTGCTGGGGAGGTAATTTTAAGACCGGCATCAGCAGTCAAGGAGTTGGTTGAGAATGCAATTGATGCTGGCGCAAAGCGGATTGAGATTGAATTAAGAGGCGGGGGTAAGAATTTAATAAAGGTAGTGGATGATGGCTGCGGGATGTCACGGGAAGATTGTTTGCTCTCCCTCTCCCGATACACCACAAGTAAAATCACCACGATAAATGACCTCAATTCTCTTAGAACCTTCGGTTTTCGCGGCGAGGCATTAGCCGCGATGGCTGCGGTCTCAAAATTGAGGATTGAGACTAATGACCGTGAGAACTCTCCGGGGACATCACTATCGGCTGATGCCGGTGAGATTAAGGAGGTGAAGGAGATAGCAAGACGACGCGGCACGACCATCTTTCTCTCGGAACTCTTCTATAACCTGCCAGTGCGCCGGGGATTTCTAAAATCGGAGAATTACGAGTTAAGACTAATAATTGATGTGATAAGAAATTATGCCATTGCCTTCCCCGATATCTTCTTCTCCCTGAAAAATGACGATAAATTATTATTCACCTTACCCCACGCTAATAGTGTGAAGGAAAGGCTCGGTTCGCTCTTAGAAAAACGAACCTTTGATAGTCTAATTGAGTTTAAGTTTGAAAATCCTCTCTTATCCCTCTCCGGTTTCCTCTCCCGACCAGAAGCGGCTAAGACAAATTACGAAATCCAGGCAGTATATTTTAACCAAAGACCGGTTAAGAACCGGGTAGTGAATAAGGCGATAATGGAAGGCTATGGCGGAAGTTTAAGAGGGATGAATCCTAACTACATCATCTTCTTGCAGACAGAACCGCAGAATTTAGATGTGAATATCCATCCGACAAAATTAGAAGTGAGATTTGCCGATGAGAAGTTCCTTTTTGACTTCATATCCGAAGCCACAAGAAAGGCATTGGGGATTCAAAAGCGGGAGGAGTTAGAGATTGACCATTTCCTCTATCAGGGAGAGATTCTTTCCGAAGAGAGAGTTGCCCCCTTCTGGCAATTGCACAACTCCTATATCTTTGCTCAGGTCTTGTCAGGCTATTGTGTGATTGACCAGCATGCGGCATCGGAGAGGATAATATTTGAGGAGATTCTGAAATCGGAAAAGAAGGATGCGGTCCAGCCTCTGCTCTTCCCAATAATGTTAGAACTCCCTCCTTCCCAATTTCTTATTTATGAGACGATCAAAGAGAGTTTATCACTCTTAGGAATTGAGACGAAGGTCTTTGGAGAGAATACAATTGTGGTTGAGGCAATCCCCGCCAATTCTAATTTTGGGAAAGAAGATTTAGCGAATTTATTCTTGGAATTTTCTAAGATGGGGAATTCCCTTTTAAGTTATCGGGAGGAGATAGCAAAGGCAATTGCCTGTCACGGAGCAATAAAGGCGGGACAGAGACTCTCCCAGCCGGAGATTGAGAAGTTGATAAATAAATTGTTTGCCTGCAACGACCCTTATTTCTGTCCCCATGGTCGCCCGGTAATCATAAAGTTTGAGATTAGTGAACTGGCAAGGAAGTTCGGCCGTTGAAGGTTTTAACAATCGTTGGACCAACCGGTGTGGGCAAGACCGAGGTTGCCTTTCTCTTAGCCCAGAGAAATAATTTAGAAATCATCTCTGCTGATTCCCGGCAGATTTACAAATATATGGATATCGGAACCGCCAAACCAACAAAGGAGATGCGGGAAAGGGTTAAATTTCATCTCTTAGATATTATCCCACCGGATGAGATTTTTAATGCCCAGGAATTCGCCAAGAGGGCAATTAGAATAATGGATAGACTCTCTAAAAAGGGAAAGAGATTTATTATTAGTGGTGGCTCTGGGCTTTACATCCGCGCCATCTTCCGACCTCTTGCCCCGATACCAAAAGTGAGTCTTCGCCAGCGGGATAGATTAAAAGGAAGGGATTTAGAATCCCTCTATTTAGAGTTGAAGGGTGTTGACCCAATCTCCGCCGCACGGATTCACCCTTCCGACCGGCAGAGGATTATGCGGGCATTGGAAGTCTTCTATCAGACGAAAAAGCCCTTCTCCTCCTTTTTAGAAAAAAAGGGAAAAGAGAGCCGATACCAGCCTTTTTATGTCGGATTAACATTACCGAGAGAAATACTCCACAAGCGGATTGAAGAGAGGTTTGAGTGGATGTTAAAAGAAGGTTTTGTCAAAGAGGCATCTAAACTTCTCGCTATGGGCTATGATGAGAATCTCTATGCCTTCAATGCCTTAGGCTACAAAGAGATGATGCAATATTTGAAAGGGGAGATCACCTTAGAAGAGGCGGTTGCGAGAGGAAAGAAGAAGACAAAGGAATATGCGAAGAGACAACTCACCTGGTTCAAAAGGGAAGATTGCTACTGGATTGAAAATACCGACCCGATGAAGACGGTGGTAGAGATTGAGAGAATCTTCCCCGAGATATCTCAGGGATGTTGACCCGCATGAGGTCCCAAAGATATGGAGCAATCTTTGACTTTGATGGGGTTTTGGTGGATACCGAACCAATCTACTTTATGGCGATGCAAGAGATGGCAAAAAAGAGGGGGAAGGATTTTACCCTAAAGATAAAAAAAGAGGTTATGGGGACCGGTGGCTTAATGAGTATGAAGATTATGAAGGAGAGACTTGCTTTGCTGGAAAAGCCAGAGGAACTGCTTGCCGAGAGGGGAGAGATTTATGGGAAATTGCTTAAAAGGCAAAGAATAAGACCAATGCCCGGATTATTTAAGGTCTTATCTCTCTTAAATGAGATGGGATTTGAGAAGGCGATTGCCTCTTCTTCAAGGCGGGAGTGGATTGAGTTGGCATTAAAAGAACTGAATATCGTTAAGGAGTTTAAGGTGATTGTCTCCGGGGAAGAGGTGAAGGAGGCAAAACCAGCTCCGGATATCTTTCTTTTGGCGGTTTTGCGATTGGGGTTGAAAAAGGAGAGGTGTTTCATCATAGAAGATACCCTCGTGGGGGTGGCAGCAGCAAAGCGGGCAGGAATTAGATGTATCGCCATACCCAACCAATACAATAGAGACGAAGACTTTTCCCAAGCAACGCTCGTCATTAAGAGTTTAGAGGAGATAAATGAGACGATGATTAAAAATCTCTTCTTTCCCCATTCGCCATTAAAATAAGTGCGTACCTTAGCCCGGAATATTCTTTTATCCTTAATCTTCGGCATTCTTGCCGGTGAGTATCTACATCCTAATCTCATCCTTCTTTTTATAATCCTCTCTCTCATCCTTTTAATCCCTTTCCGCTTTTACGCTCTTTATTTCATATTATCCAGTCTCTTCAGTATAAATTATAAACTTAATCTGCCCAATTTACCGAAAGAACTCTACTATCAGGAGATGAAAGTAAAGGGAGTAATTGAAAATTTAATTGAAGGTGAAAGGAAAGGTTATCTCCTTAAATTAAATTCGTTAAAAATCGGAGATGATGAGATACGAATAAAAGGAAAGGGAAGATTATTTCTTCGGGAGGGGATTTCCACACCTAACGACTTTGTGGAAATTAAAGGCTCTCTCCAACCTTTCAACTATCCATCTAATCCCAATCTCTTTGACTGGAATCAATACTGGCGCCGGCAGGGTTTTGTCGGGAATATTTTGGTAAAGGAGGTAAAGATTATCAAGAGAGGGAAAATCCCAATTATTAAACGGGCAATCATCTCCTTCCGGGAATATTGTTCTAAGACGATTGAGAGATATTTTAAGGGCGATGAGAAGGCATTACTTTTTGGACTCCTCTTCGGTGAAACGAGAGGGATTCCAAAAGCGATAAAGGAAGATTTTTCTAATGCTGGAGTATATCATATCCTAGCAGTTTCTGGCTTACATATCGGTATCCTCGCCTTTGTCCTCTTAATCTTTTTGAGTATCTTACGGATAAAGGAAATACCGCGAATCTTTATAATAACATTCTCTCTCCTCTTCTATTTAGCGGCGGTTGGTTTCTCGCCTTCCGCAACCCGGGCAACGATTATGTTCTTATTGGTCTCATACTCCTATATCTTACAACGAAAGACCGACCCCCTCCATTCCTTAATAATTGCAGCAATCTTAATCCTCTTCTTCTCTCCGGTTTCTCTCTTTGAGCAAGGCTTCCAGTTATCATTTATCATAACCTGTTTTCTTCTCATCTTCTCTGAGCGGATTTATTCTTTTTTCAAGAATCGCCAACTCCCAGGGTTTCTCAATAAGTATCTCTTCCTTCCCCTTTCCGTCTCAATATCTTCTTTCCTCGGGGCTTTTCCTCTCACCTGGTTCTATTTCTACCGAATACCAATTATCTCTCCCCTTGCCAATCTTTTCATCGTCCCATTAGTTAGTTTTGCGCTTCCTTTAATACTTTTAATCCTAACAGTGAATCTCCTCTTTCCTCCTTTAGCACATTTCCTCTCTAATAGTTTATGGTTATCTTTAAGGTTAATATTAGAATTAGGGAAATTCCTTGCTTCGCAACCATTTTCCACATTAAATCTTGCGAAGCCACCGGTTGGCTTAATTCTCCTAATATATCTTCTGTTCTTTCTCACTCTAAGATTCCAGGAGCGGCCGATTCGGAGGTTATCGGTCTTCTTATTATTGGGCGGAATCGCTTTCTTCCTCTGGGAGAAGATTATGAAAAGAGAAGAGGTTAGGATAACATTCCTTGATACTTATCGCTCAGAACCGATTGTGATTGAAAACCGGGGTAAGGGGTTTCTCATCCTTTCTGGTAGTTGGGAAGCGAGTTTAGAGGATTTCCTTTTAAGCCGGGGAATTTCCGAATTAGAAATTCTCTTTCTGCCAAAGCGAAAGGAGTGGGATTTAAGGAATATTACAAAGAAGTTGCGGATTAAGAATATCATTATTGCTAAAGAGGATACGATTGCTTACCATTATATTGGTGAAGGTAATTGGCAAATGAGAAAAGTTGATAAGGATTATAAAATAACTTATCCGGAGATTGAATTCCATCTTTTCCCTGCCGCTAAATCTTATAATCTTCTTCTAAGAGTTGCCCGCTATAACATCCTCTTTTATTTTGGTCGCTTTTCTTTCGGGCAAGGCGAACCCTTCATTGATATTATGAAGGTTGGCGGCAGTTTACGGCGGAGGAGGATAGAGGAGGTTATCGCGAGCCATTCCGCGAAATATTTTATCCTCCAGCGCCGAAAATACACTAACTTCTTGGAAAGAAAAGGCCTCTTAAATACCGGTTTGGTGGGGGCAATTGAGATAAAGATTAAAAAGGAGGCAAGAATTTACTCTAAGAGATATGGGTTGATTGGGTTCTTAGAGAGTAGTAAGTAGAACGGCTTGCGGATAAAAAAGTTGCCAAAGGCAATTGGGGCGTAGCCTTTATCCCCTGTTAGGCGACGGGATACTCATCAAGTATTTTCTTCAGATCCTCATAGAATGAATATGTAGGTATTATCTTCTCCACGTCCTTTTGTATGTCTGGGGGTATTCCAAAAGTTTTGCCTGCATAAATTGCTGTAAAAAGAGATTCCGCTTCTATGGAGGACATGCGGAGTTTGCGTGATAACTGGGCACCTATTTGTAAAGGGTCCTTACCTTTACTATGCATAACGATATACGCTGCTATATCTGTCAGATTAATTTCTTTTATAAAATATTCGTTGGATCTTAAATCTGATGGAAAAACATAAATACGTGCTGCAAGTTGCATCTCAGCAGCATCTGGCAAGCTCAATAGATATGGAGAATATTCAGCTATATTTTGAGGCTCCTCGGTATTTTCTTCCCATATATATATTCCACCTTCGGCTAATAAGGATCGCGGATACGGAATTACCATCGGAGAATCTAAAAATATTTTTTCAACTATAAACTTCTTTCTCAATTCGCTTACAATTTCTCTTTCCTTTTCTACTTTTTTCTTAAAAGACGCTTTTTCCAAAAATCTATAAATCCTGTAAATATTTTCCCTATACAGTTTTTGAGGTGGTATCAACTTGGGTAATTTCCTAAAAATTAATTTTTCTACCCGGATGCGTATATTTTCATCCAATTCTCGTAAAGTCGTCAAAAAATAGTGGTCATCGAAATGACACCAAAAATCAGGCGAAAGCATGTATGTTAGTTTCTCTTTGAGATCGTATTTTTCAAAAGCTTCCCATATAATATCTTGAAAAAGCAAGTAAGCTGCTCTTACAGCATGGTGATAATAGATTGCTCGATACATATAAAAATAAGACAAAATTGCTCCTTCCAAAGCATATAAAGCTTTCTTTTTAAATACCGGTGCTACATAAGGATCTTTAGGGTAAATGCTTAAAGACCTTAAAATTCTTTCTGCGTCTATTATTGCATACTCGGGCGCACCTGCATGATAGGCATCCCTTCTTAAATAGTCTAATCTGTCAATGCTACAAATCCCTGTCAGTATCTCAATTAAATGCCGAGATAAGGTATCAATTTTTCTGTTGATGAGTTGACATATTTTTTAGCAGGCTCTTCTCCAATAATTGACAAGATCCCGAAAGATGGCTCTTGTATAATGCGGCATCCCAAATTAACATGATAGTCTTTCCAATCATCAAAATTATCTATAAAATAAGCAAAAACAGGCTCACAAACATGGGAAAACGGTAAATGCCCGATATCATGTAATAGAGCTGCCCAAACAACAAATTGGTAGTCCTCTTTTTTGGATAAACCCATTTCTTCACCAATGCCTGATGTAATTAAGTAATCGTTGACCATTTGTGCCAACCTCATGATTCCTAAGGTATGGCTGAATCGATTATGATTTGCGTTTGGATACACCAAATCTGCAAAGGAGAGTTGGGAAATTCGTCTTAATCTTTGAAATACAGGCAACTCAATTAGCTCTCTTTGTTCTTTTGATATTCCAATATAGCCATATATGGGATCCCTTATCAGTTTTTCATATTCTATCATATCTTTTTCTCCCATAAGCCATGTCGCCTAACGTTTTGCGGATAAAAGGAGTTGCCGAAGCCATTTATACCGTGTTAGGCGATGCAGTGGCTGATTATTAAAGTATCTCTCCATAATCCACCTCTATTCCATCGTCAATCTTTCTATAATAGATGATTTTGATGTCTATATGTTCTGGCAATGCTGCCTTGACTTCGTATGTGTGAGGTTTTATTGATACGGGAATATCTCCAATGTAACCATCAATTCCTTTTGATTCTTCTTCAGGCTCAGCTAATCGGCAATTTGTTCCTTTTATCTTAGCGCCTTTCTTAAGTATGGCTTCCTGAAATCTTAGTCCAACAAATGTTTTCACAATCACCAAATCTCTTACCCATTGTTCAACAGTCCTCTGTTCAATCTTGTTCATAGCATTCCTTAATTCTTTCAATTTTTGTAGGATCTTCTCTGTAGCATTTTTGATTGCATCTGGTTTTTTCTTCAAATACCATTCCTCCCATTCCTGCAATGTTTTTCCTCTAAACTCCTGAATAAGTTCACTCATCTGTCCAACAACTCTCGGTCGTGTTCCCTGCGCATATTGATTTGCTAAGTTGATGAGCGGCGCTACATATTTGGGAAACTCTGGCGTATCTATGTCCAGATACTTCTTGATTTCTTCAGTAGTAATTTTTACTTTCATGCTAAGCCTTTCAGACTAACCCATTTCGTAGGTTAAAAAATTTTTTCTTGTACTTATAATCAAATGTAGTATCCACATCAACCAAACCATTTTTAATTAGGTGAGCATTTAAAAAAGTTTTATTCCACAGATAAAGATAACAAAGTAAGTTATTGTTTTCGTCGTATTTTATATTATCAAATCTTATGAATACCTTCTGTCCTCGTGTTTTGTTTCTCAAAAATTGGATTGCTTCTCTATTCTTTTCTTTCTTTTCTTTTACACCCAATAACCTAATCTTTAATCCATTATTTAAAATCAAAATTTCAGGGGAAATTATTTCTTCTACCGTGTAATATGTTTCTTTTTCATAATGTGAGTTATCTATTTTTGATCCGAACCTTAATTTTCTCGGGTCAACTTTTTTATCAAATTTTATAGGGTCTTTAAAAATGTAAGGCAATTTTTTTATCTCTTCTTTAAAGTCTATTTTTGGTTCATCCTGTTTGATAATCTCGTAAGTTGCATCTTGAAATATCGTCTTCTGTTTTAATCCAAGTTTTTCTTTTATAATTGGTAAAAAATTTTCATTTATTTCATA
>JBBIHO010000027.1:0-12095 GCA_037446935.1 Caldifarciminota bacterium
ATATATTTCCAGAAGTATATTACCAGAAATATATTTCTGGTTTCTAAGGCACGGTTTTTGCCCTTAAGTCTTTGATTTGACGCAACTTATTGGATTTTTAAGAAAAGTTGGGGGGTTGCCCCCTCTACCGTGTGCCTGGTCTTAATTTTAGCCAAATTTTTGGTGTAAATAAAGGTCTAATTTCTTTACCGGTTAGAAGAGTAATCAAAGGTCTAATCTGTTTAGTAGTTTTTAGTCCAATCACTTTTCTAAAAAATCTTGCCGTTAGGGGAGTCCGAAAAAGGGTAATTGAAGGGGTAATTTTTCGTCCAATTTTTCGTGTAATTGGTGGGGTAATTTTTTGTCCAATTTGTGGAGTAATTAAAACTCCCGTATCTCTCATTAAATTTTGTGTGATCGGGGCAATTAGCAATGCCTCGCGAAAGAAGGCGTATTGACAGAAGGAGGAGATTTTAATATAATTAGATATGAAGAGAATATTATTATTTTTATCCTTTATCCTTCTCTCTCTCTTCCCCACATTTACAATGGGTGAAGAAAAGAAAGGGGACTGGTGCGGAACAATTCCTGCCCTCTCGCTATTCTTAGAAGGTTTACCGATACAAAGACCTGACCTCACCCCTGAGGAGTTTATTGAGAGGGAAAATTTTCGCATCCATTTCACCCGCTCCGGTCCAAATGCCTGTGATTCCGCTTATGCGATTGCGGTTGCCGACTATATTGAATATTCCTGGCATAAACAGATGGATACCCTAAACTGGGCCCCACCACCGCCAGACTACGGCGCCGGTGGCGATGAGCGTTATGACATTTACATCTACGACCTCCCTTCGGGAATTGGTGGCTGGTGCGTGGCGGAAGCCTGGTATTCTGACCCCTACCCGGATGGGGCAACCAGTTGGATTGGGATTGATAACCAACTCGGAATGGGTAATTTCCTTAAAATCGTCGCTTCTCATGAATTTAGCCACGCCTCCCAGTTTCGTTATAGCGCACGAGAGATGCAGTTCATTTACGAGAATACCGCAGTCTGGATGGAAGATGTCTGTTATGAGAGTATCAATGATTATATCGGTTATTTAAGCACATCACCCAATCCCTTAGGCAATCCCGACTATCCGATAACCTCCACTCAGAATCTATATCTATATGCTGGTGGTATCTGGTTTATGTTCTTAGAAGACTACTATGATATAGATTGTCCGCGCCGGGTCTGGGAGATGATGGGAGAAGTCCCCGGACAGAATACGCTATTCGGGACCGATTCTGTATTGAGGGTCTATTATTCATCTTCTCTGCGGGAGGCTCTAAAATATTATGGTCTCTGGCGTTATTTTGTCGGACCAAGGGCAGATACTGTCAATTATTTCAAAGAGGGTCATCTCTGGCCAAGTCCTTATCTCCTCCGCACCCATTATGAATATCCCAATTGGGGAAGCGAAGACCCGCGTCCGCCATTTGCCCCGGGTGGCACCGACTTTATCCAGTTGCGAAATGGTGGTGGAAAACTCTTTATCACCTTTAATGGTGAGGATAGATACAAGTGGCGCTTTTGGGTTGTTGGTTACAAACCGATAAATCCCAATCTCTTTGAACTGACACTTGACTCCGTCTCTTCTGCGGGAAGAGATTCCTTTAACTGGCGGGAAGAAGACCATTTTGCATTAATCCCTGTAGTGTGCGATTGGGAATATCTTTCCGGTGCCTTAATCTTTGATTACGAGACAGACTGTCGTATCTTAAAGGATGTTGGTGTTCTTTCAATTGTCGGGATTCCCAATTCCGGGGATACCGGAGATGTCCTCGTTCCGAAAGCCTGGATAAAGAATTACGGAATCTCCCAGGAGACATTTCTCGCAAACTTCCGGGTCGGTGAATTTTACTCCGACACCCGTTTGCACACCCTGCCTTCTGGCGATTCTCTCCTTTTGGAATTCTCTCCCTGCACCCTTTTTGCCCGTGGCTATCAGAACTATATCTGCACCCTTGCCTTAGACGGTGATGAAAGATTAGCGAATAATTCAAAGACCGGAAGGGTCTTAACCTTGGTTAGAGATGTCGGCGTCCTCTCAATCTTAGAACCGATAGGAAGCTTCCCCCAGGGAAGTCGCATCACGCCAAAGGCAAGGATTAAAAACTTTGGCAATCTGCCACTCCAATTTGATGTTATCTTCTCAATAGAGAACTGGCGAACAACGAAGAGGATTAATTTAGCCGCTGGCCGGGAATACGATTTAATATTTGATTCTACCTATTTAGCAAGTGACACCGGTGAATTCGTGGCAAAATGCTCAACTGCCTATCCCAATGATAAGAATCCCTTAAACAATAAAGTGGAAGACCACTTCTTTGTCCGACCATCAGGAATAATAGAAGAGAGGGTTATCGGAGGAAATTTGGGCAAGGGGCGAATAGAGGTTTATGCCTCCTCAGGTGTTTTGGTTTGGGCAGGTGAAGGGCAGAAGGTGCGCGAAGTGATGAATGGCCTACCGGCTGGCATCTATTTCTTAAATAGTCCAACCCCTTCCCAGCGGGTGAGGAAGATTCTAATAATAAGATGAGGTGCACCCGGTTAGGGATTAGGAAGCGGAGCCTTATCCCTTTTTTATTGCTCCTTCTCCTCTTCAGTTATCAATGCTATAAGAAGCCGACCGAGGATTCCCATCAAGAATTGGTTAACGGCGACTTCTCGCTTGAGATTACTGTTGGCTGGCAGAAGAGAGTAGTAAATCATACCGGAGATTATGAGATTAAAAGGATAAGAGAAGGGGATGAGTATTACGGCAAGGTTTCTAAAAGTTTCTGTGGTTATGCCCAACTCTATCAGATAGTAAAGATTCAAGACCTCTCTTCCTCTATTTCTTTTCGGGCGAGGTTTTTCGCTATCACTAATAACGATGAATATGCAGCCGCTTCCGGTGTCCTTATTGAATACTTAAATGCGGAATTAGAAAAACTGGGTGCCACCTATTTTTATTCTAAGACACCTAATTTTAGGGAATGGCGCTCCTCATCCACCACCCACCTCTACGAGACTAATTCTTCTAATTGGCAGTCTTTCTCTTTCAATATAAAAGAAGAGTTGACAAATTACCTGACCGGGATACAGGGAAGAGAAGTGAAATATCTTAAGATTTCCCTTCTTGCCTATTGCACCCAGGAATCGGGTTGTTGAGGGTTAGAGCAGGAGGCAGAGGTCTCTGCGGATAAGATAAGAATCAGGTAAGGGGTTTTGCGACCAAAGATTACCGCGCCCGGAGAAGAAAGGATTTTTCTTTTGCGTTATTTTCTAAAAGTTCATAGATATGGGCGGTTAGATTCCTTATCCCCTCACTAATCTCTCTATCTCTATCTAAGAAGGGGATATACTCCCTAACCTTCTTAAATATTCGCTTTAACCTTTTTGGCATCTTCATCGCCTGTAATTCTATCGCCTGACAGGCTAAAATTAACTCAATCGTTAAGACCCCTTCCAAATTCTTCCGAATCGCCTCCGCCTTCTCTACCGCCTGCATACTCATACTCACAAAGTCCTCCTGATTGGCAGATGTTGGTAATGAGGTGATTGAGGCAGGAAAGGAGAGGCTCTTATTCTCCGCGGCTTGCGCGGCGGCTAATACCTGTGCCATCATAAAACCAGAATTCAAGCCATTCTCTTTAATTAAGAAGGGTGGTAGTTTAGAGTGTGCCGGATTAGATAGGAGGAAGATTCTCCTCTCCGAGATTAAGGAGAGGGTCGTTAAGGCAATGGAGAGGATATCACCAGCAAGGGCAAGGGATTGGGCATGGAAGTTTCCTCCGGTGAGAGGACCGTTCTTAGTGATTATCGGGTTATCAGTAACCGAATTTATTTCCGTTCTCACTACCCCTTCACAAAATCGGAGTGCCTCATAACAGGAACCGTGAACCTGCGGCACACAGCGGAGGGAATAAGGGTCTTGAACCCTTTCTCGCTTGGGGCACGCCCCTTTTAAGAATCTTCTAATCAAACGGGCAGTAAGGATTTGTCCCGGATAGGGTTTTAGTTGGTGGAGCTTTTTATCAAAAACCCCAATGTCACCGCCCAAGGCAAAAAAAGAGAGAGCGGCCGCAATATTGGCAATTTCCCATAGACGAAGTGAATGGAAGAGGGAGAATGTTAGATAAGAAGTGGTCATCTCTGTTCCATTGATGAGTGATAGCCCTTCCTTTGCCGCCAATTTGAGAGGAGCGAGGCCTTCTCTTTTGAAAGCACTCCCTGCCTTCATTCGCCGCTTCTTATAGAAGACCTCTCCTCTGCCAATCACCACCAAACCGATTGCCGCCAATGGGAGGAGGTCACCTGAGGCACCGACCGAACCCTTCTTATAAACGACCGGTGTGATTCTCCGGTTTAAGATCTCCAAAAGGAATCTAATCAATTCCGGTCGCACACCGGAAAGACCTTTGGCGAGGCAGTTTGCCCTTAAAAATAATGCCCCCCTCACCACCTCGGGAGAGAATATCTCACCCTGGCCAAGAGAATGGGAGATTATGAGGTTCTCTTGTAATCTCGCCAAATCCGAATCCGCTACCTTTCTACTTTGAAGGGCGCCAAAACCAGTATTCACACCATAGATCACCGCACCTCTTTTTAAGAGTTCTTCAAGTCGCCTCCTTCCGCTGGAAACCTTCTCTATCCCCTCTTCGGAAAGGAGAACCTTTTCTCCTTTTGCGACATTTAAGACATCTTCAATCTTTAATCTATTATTCGGGATAATCATCCAACTATCTCCTCTGATTTTAAGAAGTCCAACCATCCCTTCGGGAAGAATTCGTAATTGAGGGGGCAGGGAAAGGAGGGGCAGTCAAAGCATAACTCATAGCCTTTATTTTGGGCACAACCTGGCATCTTGCATACCGGATTGTGAGCGCACCCCGAGCAGTGTCTTTTAATAAACTTTGGGCATCGCTCACAAAATATACCGCAGACACCAATTTTCATAATCGGACATCATAATAGAAATTTATTGGGTGTCAAGTGAGCCACCATAGCGGTCGGACTTTTATCACGAGAAATAGAGGCCGTTATCCATGGGCAACCATCAGGTTAGCAATATGCTGTAAGGTCTCCTGAGTTCGGCGGTGCATCCCTTCAATCATCTGTTGGGTGCGCCGATTCCCTTCCTCAATCTATTCCTGGGTCCTCTTATTCACCTCTTCCATCAACCTCTTTGCGCGTTCATCTTCTGTCGGAATTAACCCATCGGTGCCCTTCGTTAAGAAGATTGCCATGAAGAGACTTAAAAGCGCTCTCACCACCGATGATATTCCTAAGAAGATTGCCATAATTCATTATCCACCCTAAAACGACAAAGTCAACTCCCGCCAATAAATGAATCTCACCTCCTGAAATCTCTTTGCGAGTAGCAGGAATTGACTTCTAACCTCTAAAATCTTTGCCCTAATGCCTTCACGAATTTTGTGGCGCCTAAAATCCCGGCATCCGGACCTAACCTTGAAATCTTAATCTCTAACTTCCTTTCCGGTAATTTCATAATCCTCTTTTCAACCGTCTCCCATACCGCCTTTAATAGATTTTTGCCCATATTAGAGATCCCGCCACCGATAATAATAATCTCCGGGTCTAAAAGATGGATAACATTAACCAATCCAATCCCTAAGTAATTGCCAACCCGCTCAATCACTGCCAGCGCCCTTCTATCACCCATCTTTGCCCGCTCACAAATCATTTTCGGAATTTCCGAGAGGCAAAGATTGGCAATTGGCAACCTCTCCCTCTTTGCCAGACGGGCAATATTCTCCTGCCCAATATATGCCTCCAAACATCCCCAATTCCCACACCGACACCTTCTCCCTTGCGGAAAGATGATTGTGTGTCCAAATTCCGCCGCGGCAAAAGAACCTCCTAAGATGAGTCTCCCATCGGAGATTATGCCACCGCCAACCCCGGTGCCAATCGTTAAGACAAAGATATTCTTCTTCCCTTTTCCCAAACCATAATATAATTCACCGAGGGCATTCGCATTCACATCATTACCAACAAAGACCGGAACCTTTAACCTCTCTTCTAAGATTTCCTTTAATGGCAGGTTATTCCATTTCGGGAGATTTGGTGGATTTCTTATTATACCCTTCATATGGTCAATAACCCCGGCGCAACCAATGCCAACCATCTTTAATCTCTTTCCTTTTCTCATCTCTTTTATCTTCTCAACGATTAGCAGGATTGCATCCTCCGGCATTTTTGGTGTTGGGATAATCTCCCTTTTTAAGATTTTACCTTTCTGAACGAGACCAATCTTAATATTTGTCCCACCAATATCTATCCCGATCTCCATCTTTTATAGAGATTCCTTATCAATTTCTCATAAGCCGGGCTTAACTCTTTCCCTCTCCTTTCCATAACAATTCTTGTGGTGGCAATTGCCTCTTCAATCTTCCATCGTCTTCGTTTCCCCCAGTAAAAATTTGGGACGAGGTTGGGAGAGAATCCTTCTTCCACAATATTGGCAAAGATACCAATCACCGCACCGGTCGGAATTTGTGTCCCGATTGCGGTCTTTGTATGGTCGCCAATAAAACAGCCTAACTTTCTAAGTCCGGTATCAACCTTTTTTCTTCCCAATCTAATCTTCACACTCTGATAATTATTCTTCAAATCAGAGTTATTCGTCCCAGCACCTAAATTCACCCATTCTCCAATATAGGAATGACCTAAAAATCCTTCGTGATATTTATTCGCCCAACCCTGAAAGATAGTCGCCTCAATCTCACCACCAATCCGACACCCTTCCCCGATATTACTGAACGGTCTAATCTTCGCTCCAAAAACCTTTGTCTTTTTCCCAATGTAGAGAGGACCTTCTAAATAACTGAAAGGCATAATCTCTGCCTCTGAGTCAATATAGATATTTCCGGTTTCTAAGTTCAAGACATTTCCTGGAAGGACTTTTGCCCCTTTTTCAATATAGAGGCGGGATTTATCACCAATCACAATTGCCCTCTCATCTAAGAAGCCCTTTATCTCCCCTTTGGGAAAATCTTTTGGCATCACCTTTTTATTTAGGGTTATTAAATCCCAGAGGTTTCTAATGTAGAAGGCGGATACCTGCCTCTTCTTTGGTGGCTTACTCATTCCCTTCAATTCGCCACTTTTGGCGAACGATGCCGAGCCGGATATCTGGATACGGAAGCCAACCAAATCGCCATCTTCGGTCACAAAGATCTCGGATTCCCCTTCTTCCGGAATCTCTTGGAGGAGGATTGCCTGCCCGGAAAGGAAGAGCATCTTCTCATTCTTTAAGTTGCCCATCTTCTCTCGGATATTAGAGATTCCATATTCGGGATATTTCTCCGCTACCAGGCTTTGCAAATCCTCTCTAACTAAAAGATATATCAGAGAATTCTTATATAATCTCCGAATCCTTTCTAATGGCGAGAATATTCCACAACGGAGTTCAAAGGTTGGTCTAAAGTAAGTTAAAGGTAATAGACCTTTATAACCTTCATCTTCATAAAGGATGACCATTTCTTATCATACAAGCCTCTTTCCATATGTCAAGATTTGATTAGACCCTTTATCTTTTTTCCGGTTGATGAAAGGGAGGGTTGACAAATAGCACTTTCAGTGTAATATAAAGGAGATGAAATTCTTTCCGGGAACGATGCCCGGAGACCCGATGTGAGCGAAGAGGATTTGCGAAAGGCATTTGAATCCTTTGGGCAGATGGCGGTCCGAAATCTTTTCTTTACTGAAAGCATGGACCGGGTTGGTGGGAGGGAATCTCTATTCGTTATCGGTAGGTCAAAGGAGAGGCAATGAATCCTCTTTTATTTTTCTTGATCGCTTTTGGAACGGAGAAGTTTTATAATCAAAGAATTGTGGCGGAATCGACTCATAGTTATAATGTGCGATTCTATCACTTAGAGGTAAATCTCCCGATGAACGATGGCTTCTATTCCGCAAAAGAGGTGGTGACGATAAAATCTGAGGTCTTAATGTTGGATACATTCTCTTTCCACTTCAATTATCTCGTCTGTGATTCGGTGAAACGGAATGGTGTGAATTTATTCTTCTCAGCCAGCGATGGTTATTTAAGGATAACTCTTGATGCACCACTTGCACAGGGGGAATCAACCGATATTCATATCTTTTATCACCGAACCGCCTCAACTCCCAATAACGGATTTTTCTTCTATTCCCGGTCCGGTAGCATATTACACAATATCGCCTATACTTGTACCGAACCCTCGGATTCCCGGTTCTGGTTTGCCTGCTGGGATGAACCCTGGGATAAGGCGGAAAGGGGATGTGAAATTTTTATTACGGTTCCTGATTCCTTTAACGCATGTGCCAATGGTCTCTTAGATTCAGTAAGCCATGACCCAATCAATCATACTCGGACATATTTCTGGCGGCATTCTTATCCAATTTCTACTTATCTCATCTGTTTTGCCGTTTCAATTTACGCCACTTTTTCCCACTGGTATCATATCTCACCAACGGAATCCCTTGAGATAAAGTATTATATCTGGCCTGAAGATTCCTCTTATGCGGTTAACTCCTTTCGCAATACACCTTTAATGATGCAGTTCTTTTCCGACAGCTTGCTTTATGGACATTATCCCTTTGAGAAGTATGGGATGGTTTCACTTTATCCATTTGAATGGGGAGGGATGGAGCATCAGACGATGACTGCAGTCCATCGGAATTGGGTGCGGCAGGGTAGTGAGGCGGGAATTGCCCATGAACTTTCCCATCAATGGTGGGGAGATATGGTGACCTGTTTTAATTGGGCAAACATCTGGTTAAACGAAGGCTTTGCTACTTATTCGGATGCCTTATATATGAGTTATCTTCAGGGATATCCTTACTTTATAAATCTGATGAATACCCGAAAGAATATCTACTTCCAGGAGGATAGGAGTCAACGTTTTCCCCTTTATAATCCGCCGCCCGGGCAACTCTTTGCCTATGGTCATATTTATTGTAAGGGTTCCTGGATTCAGCATATGCTGAGATATATTTTAGGTGATACGACGGCAACTCGTGGGGTATTCTTCCGGGCGCTACGGGCTTATGGCGATTCTTTTAAGTATCAATGTGCCAATACGGAAGATTACCGAAGAATCCACGAGCGCCAAAGTGGTCGTGACTTAGAGAGATTCTTTCAGGAATGGGTTTATATGGCAGGTTATCCAAACTATGATGTGGCGTGGTTTTCAACAAGAGAAGGTGACTCCTTCCGGGTGGAGTGCTTAATTTCGCAGAGTAATGGGGATCTTGCTCCGGCGGTATTTCATATGCCGGTCCAGATTCTTTTAAGAGGGGTAAGCGATACCTTAATGATTACAATACCAATTGATACATCACCGCAAGAGAATGTCTTTTACATTTCTTTTGAGCCAATAGATCTTACTTTTGACCCGGGGAATTGGCTTTTAGCTAAAGCGACCGTTCATATGGGCACAGAGGAGGTTTTCCGCCCCGGCGGACCTTCCATTCTTATCAAGGTTTCCCCCAATCCATTTTCTCATTCTTCCGATATTTCTTTCTCCTCGGCAAAGGTAGTAGAGGGCGAATTAGCCCTATTTGACCCATTAGGGAGGAAGGTAGTAGTTTTTCATCAAGGCAAAATGCCGGCGGGTAGAAATAGTTATAAGTTGGATGGCAAAAGGTTAGCAGGTGGTATCTATTTTTTAACCTGGCGCAGTTTAAGTGAGCGGTATTTATTGAAACTGATTAAAATTTAGACCTTTGATGGATAAAGAAGGGGATATAACTTATAAAGGAGATGATGATTAATGGCCAGGTTATATATAAGACAGGTTTGGTAGCGATCTTAATCTGTAGGGTGTAGATAATAATTAGGAGGGCAAAGAAAAAACCGGTCAATTTACCAAAGATATTAGAATAAGGGATCACCCCTCTTTTAACAAGGAGAGACCCGCCAATCACTATCAAGAGGTCCCTCACTATCACACCGAGTGTGATTGAGAATGGAAGACGCTTGGTGAGGACCAAGACAACCAAGACACTCCCTACCCATATCTTATCTACCAGGTGGTCTAATATTTTGCCAACCTCGGTTACTTGATTCAATCTGCGGGCAAAAAAGCCGTCTAAGGCATCGCTTAGCCATGAGATGAGCATTAAGATGATTGGTAATACGACCTGTCCGGTAATCAGAAATAGGAGGATGAGTGGCAGGAGGAAGAGTCGGGAAAGGGTTAAAAAGTTAGGGAGTGTTGCATATTTCATTATATATCTTTTATCGTTTATCATTTATAAGGCAGACCACCCCAGCGCATCTTCTGTCTAAGGATTTCAAAGTAGTCTCTATCCTTTGGAATGAGAATCTTCACCCTCTTCCTTGCGACTCGGAAATTAGCCCTTTCTTTTGGTTTAATTGCTAATCTTCGTTGACCGTCAATGACAAGAAAACCGGGTTCGGAATCCTTTTCCAATTCGCAGGTGACGGTCTTGGTAGCGGGCAAAATTAGAGGACGGGCAGAAAGAGCATGGGGAGCAATGGGGGTGATGATAAGACAGGAGAGGGTAGGATAGATTATAGAACCACCGCAGGCAAGGGAATAGGCAGTGGAGCCGGTTGGGGTGGCGAGGATTACGCCATCGCCAATGAAATGGCAGATATAGTTGCCATTAGAATAGAGGATAACCTCTATCGCCCGCAGGTTTTTCCCCATATTTAAGGTAATGTCATTTAGGGCAAAATAATCCTTTCCCTTAAAACTTACCCGTAGGGCAATCCGTTCTTCAATCACTGCCTTCCCGGAAAGGAAGTCTAATATGTTCTCTTCTGCCTCATCCATAGAGAAGAAGGCTAAAAATCCTAAACTCCCGACATTTATTCCCATTATGGGGATTTCCCTCTCTTCAACTAAATGGGCAGCGGAGAGGATTGTTCCATCACCACCAATCGCAATGATGAGGGAAGAGCGGAGGAACTCCTCTTTTGATACGACATAGCGACCGTAGCCCAAAATTTTGCCTTCCTTTAAGAACTTTATCCCTACTTTCTTTTTTAAGAGGAGAGGGACGATTCGCTTAATAACTTCTTTTGTCTCTTCTTTCTTAATATTGGCAATAATTCCGATTTCCATATTATTCTACCCTAAAGGTTTTCTTATAACCGCATATCTCGTTCTACCGCACAGGTCGGGATAGAATTTAACCGGGAGACCCATTCTCTCAATCTTCTCTTCACTCCGCGGGTCAATTTCTAAGAAGATTGCTCCTTCCTGCGCAAGGAAGTTAAATCCTTCTTTGATTATCCTCTGGATATAGAAGAAACCGTCGCGACCACCGTCAATTGCGATTCGCGGTTCAAAATCGCAAACCTCCCTCTGTAAAAAAGGAATCTCACAAGATGGAATATAAGGCGGATTGGAGACGATGAAATCAAATTTATACCCGCTCAACTCAGAAGAGGAGAAGAGGTCAGAGAGGATTAGTTTAACCCTCCCTTCTAAGCCATACCTCATTAAGTTAATCTTCGTCACTTCTAAGGCCGATTCTAATATATCGGTGGCGAAGATGGAAGCCTCAGGAAAGAGCCGGGCAAGACTTATGGCGATATTCCCCGAACCGGTGCCAATATCCACTATCGTGCTCACCTGTGGCTTCATCTTCCTTCCAATATCCGCAACTAATTCCACAAGCCCTTCGGTCTCTGGTCGGGGGATGAATACCCTCTCGTCAACATAAAGTTCTAAATCAAAGAAAAATGCCGTATTGGTAAGATATTGAACTGGATAGCCTTCCCTTCTCTGGCGCAAAAGACGCACCAGCGTCGGGGTTGCGAAAGAAAGCCCCTCCTTCCGGGGCGTCTCTTTGAGATAAAGGGCAGAGCGGGTAAGGGAGAAATGGTGAAGCAGGAGATTTTCCACTTCTTCATAAGGAAGGGAAAACCGAGCGCTTAGTTCTTTTATCTCCTGGGCTGGTCTCCACCTTTCATTGCGCATAGTATCTCTTCAATTTCCTTCTTTTTTAGGCTCTCAATCAGGAAAGAGAGTTCGCCATTGAGAATCTCTTCTAAGTTATAGAGGGAGAGATTTATCCGATGGTCGGTGACACGATTCTGGGGAAAGTT
>JBBIHO010000028.1:0-5667 GCA_037446935.1 Caldifarciminota bacterium
AGCAATGTTCCTTTCCGATCATAAATTGCACCCCGCTCCGCCGGTATTATCTGCCGCTTCTTATAAAATATCTCATCCGCAATCTTCCGATATTTCTTACCATCGATAACCTGCCGCTTAAAAAGGGTAGCGCCTGTAAAAATAAATTCAAAAAGAAAAAAAAGAAAGATTGTGAGTAATCTCCCTTTAATCCTTGGCGTTCCCATTTTCCCCACTGGTATCCACCTTTGGTCCGTCTCTTCTAGTAGATGTCAGAGCTGAGACCCCATCTAAACTAATAATTAAAGGAATAGTCTCCTTATGAACAAATAAACTATCCGCCACGGATTCCTCTCTCCCTTCGCTAATCATTATGGATTGCCGCTGGGGAATCGCCTTTGCCTCAATCAAACCTGCATAACCCTCCAGATTCTTTAGGGAAGTTGACCGAGCAATTTCTAAGGCGAGCAACTTTCCATCCCTTTCTAAAAGCATGCGCTTCTCCCGCAATTGAATATTTTGTAACTCAATACACAGATTAACATAAGCCAGAAGGATATAAAAGAGACCGCCAAGAAATAATATGCAGAAGAAAATAATCCGCCTCATATTACCTCCTTTAAAGAACTTCCGCCGCCCGCAGTTTGGCACTGCGGGAAGAAGGATTTTTCATAATTTCTTCAGGGGAGGGAGTTAAGGGCTTTGCCGTAATGATTTTTATCTCTTTAGCCGCTTTCCTCTCTCTAAAGCAAATCTTCACAAGACGGTCCTCATTCGCATTATAGCTTATAACAACAATCCTTCCTCCTTTCGTCAAAAGGGGAATAGCCCTTTCTATCCCCTTTCCCAAATTCTCTAACTCCCGATTAACCGCCACTCGCAATGCCATATATACACAGCGCAGGGTCTTTTCCTCCCTCCCCCTACCATAAAGAGAAGCGATAACCACCTTGTTTAAGTCAAAAGTTGTCTCTATCTTATTCCGATTTTCAATTATCGCCTTGGCTATTCTCCGATAATATCTTACATCTCCGTATTCCCTTAAAATCATCTCCAATTCCCTTCTTGACACCTTCCGAATCAATTCCAAAGCGGTTTTACCTTCCTGGGCGAATCGCATATCAAGCGGGGCTTCCCGCCGAAACGAGAAGCCCCTTCCCAATGCCTCCAGTTGAAACCTTCCCACACCACAATCAATTAAAATCCCAATTACTGGACTGAGACTTAATTCCTCGGTAATCTCCGGCAGTTTCGTATAATCGCCCTGTTTGATAAGAACATTTTTATAACCCTTAAATAAATCCTCACAATAGGCAACCGCATCTGGGTCAATATCAATACCTAAGAATTTAAGCGAAGGCGGAGAATTCTTTACTAAATATAAAAGATGTCCTCCGACACCAACGGTGCCATCAATAATTACCCCTTCTTTCCATTTTCCCTCAGAGACTAATATTGCAAACACCTCTTTAACCATCACTGGAATATGGAACATCCTCTCTTCTTTCACCAAATCCGAAGGACCGGGATTAGATTTTAATAATTGGGAAGAGCACTCCTCGAAACGGATAAAGTGCCCGTCGCGGAATCGCCTATTCTCCGGGTGGAACTCTTTCCGTTCCTCCATCAGAAGCATCACCTTCCTCCTTTAACGATCCTTCCTCCGCGACAATATCCTTCCAAATTTCCTCAAGTCTATATCTTCTTTCCTTTTCATAATTCTCCCGGCTGGTGATTCCAAAATATTTCTCAAAGCCCCTTATTACCACCTCGCTTCCTACCGTGATTTTAGCGTGTTTTCGGAGATGTTCATTGATAAGAATCCTCCCCTGTGCATCCATCTTCACATCCCATGTATTTTCTGAGATGTATTCCAAAACCTCACTAACCGGTTTATTTTTCGGATTATAAGTCTTTTCAAGGCGGTGCCGAAATTCCTCCCAAGAAGACCTTGGAAAGCAACGTATAGTAAATTTTGGACCGGGAAAGAGGAAGAGAGTATTATCGGTGGGTTCTTCATTGATAACCTTCCTGAAGGAACTTGGCACCGCCACTCGGAAACTCTCATCAACCAAAAAGAAATAACGGCCAACAAAACTACCCATTAATTTCCCCGTTTCGCTCCATTTTTATTATTAATTCACCAAAATAATCCATATAAAATATAACAAATCTTTCTATAAATGTCAAGTTTATTAATTATGAATCTTTAAGTTTATAACTTATTCATTATACATTACTTAAAAATATTTTAAATAAATTTTATTTAAAAATTAATAACCCTTAAAAGTGGGCGAAGCAACTTTTTTCTCTAATTTTTATCCGAATCCCCAACGCCTCTTAAATTTAAACTATTGATTTTCATCAATTTAATGCAATTGACATCAAACGGGATAAAATGGAAGAGAGAAAAATCTCAGATATCGGCAGAAAACCTTAAAATGATACCATTAATTTTACCATTCTATTTTCTGTATTTCAAAGTGATGTAAGATCAAAGACTTAGATGGACACAGAATTTATCATCTAACCATAATTTATGCTCCGTTTGTTTAATTTTGAAACAGAGAGATAAGAAAGAAACTCCTTAGATTAGGTGGGTTTACCCAGGCTTAGAAAGTAAGGGTTTAAGCCTGTATTTATCAAGGCACAAATAATAAGATGCCGAAGGAGGGAGTCGAACCCTCATGGGGGATTATCCCCAGCGGATTTTGAGTCCGCCGCGTCTCCCAGTTCCGCCACTTCGGCTCTTTCAAAACCAATTTTACAATAGAAGAATAAAAAGTCAACCCGCCGCTTTTCATATCAACTCCGTGGATGAAATATCTTATAGACCTCCTTCAGATATTCCCTTTCAATCTTCGTATAAATCTGCGTGGTTGTGATACTTGTATGACCTAACATCTCTTGCACCGCTCTTAAATTTGCCCCCCCTTCTAAGAGATGGGTGGCAAAGGTGTGCCGAAAGGTATGCGGAGAGACATTCTTCGTTATCCCTGCCTTTTTGATATAAGAATGCAAAATCTTCCAGAGCCCCATCCTTGATAATCTCTTTCCCCGCTTATTTAAGAATAGATATTCTGATGGCTTTCTCGCAAATTTTGACCTTGCCAGATTCCAGTAGTCCCTTATCGCATCACTTGCCGGTTTACCAATCGGCACTGCCCTTTCCTTTTTCCTCTTGCCAAAGACTGTTATGTAGCCATCTTCTAAGAATAGATTATGGAGTTTCAAATTTAATAGTTCTTCAACCCGCAGCCCACAACTGTAAAGGACCTCTACCATCGCCTTCGCTCGAATACCTTCGTAACTCCCCTCCGCCTCACAGGTCTTAATTATCCTCTCAATCTCTTCCAGAGTTAAAACCACAGGTAATCTTCTCCTTACTTTTGGCAGTTCTATATCCTCGGTGGGGTCCTTCTCAATTAAATTCTCTTTCAAGAGGAAGCGGAAGAAGTTTCGCAAAGAGACAATCTTTCGCGCAACCGAAGCCGAACAGAGACCTAATGAATACAATTGCTTTATATAGTTCCTGATATCTTGGGAAGAAAGGCTTTTCAACTCTTTCTTGCCTAGGGAAGTTATGAATTGTTTTGTATCCGCAGTATAAAAGTCCGCTGAAACTTTTGTCAATCCCTGCTCCGCCATTAAGAAATTAGCAAAATTTTCTATAATCTTATTAAAGTTCTCGGTCATCATAAAGAGGAGAGACCTCATCAGCGGCAAAAAGTGGCATTTCTTCAATACGGATAATGGTATCTCTTAGATAATTTTTATCATCTCGCAAGGGATGGTTTATATTATAGTGAAGCCCCCTTGATTCCTTCCTGAGAATCGCCGAGCGGGTAATTAGCATTCCCACAATTATCATATTTCTCAACTCTAAAACATCCGGATCTGTGGCATTATCCGGAATTAACTGCCACATACCTTTCAGAAACCGCCAATTCCGCAAAAGGTTCTCTGTGCTCCGAACAATTCCAACCTGTTCCCACATCGCCTTTTTCAATTCAAATGTCAACCTCCTTATCTCCTCTTTATCCATCTTGACACCTGATACCTCTTCATATTTCGCATCGATTCCTGGCTTCGCCGGTTGTTCGGTTGATATTTGATTTCGCGAAAGTGCCTTCTTCGCTGCCTGATTGGCGAAGACGAGTGTTTCTAATAAAGAATTAGAAGCCAGCCGGTTAGCACCGTGCATACCGGAACAACTGCACTCCCCAGCTGCAAAAAGCCTTTTTATCTCTGTCTCACCATCCATATTTATCACTATTCCGCCGCATAGATAATGGCAAGCCGGAACAACCGGAATCGGTTCCTTTGTAATATCAACCCCAAATTTGCGGCAGGTATTATAAATATTTGGAAAACGCTCCTTTATCCGAAATGGGTCCAGATGGGTCAAATCTAAAAACTCATAATCTTTACCTTCTCTCACCATTTCACTATATATCGCCCGCGCAATCACATCCCTCCTTGCCAAATCTCCAGCCTCACTATATCTAATCATAAATGGCTCACCCTGCCAATTACGAAGAATCCCACCTTCTCCTCTTACCGCCTCGCTTATAAGAAACATCCGGTCATCTATCTTATAGCCAAAAAGGGCGGTTGGATGAAACTGGATAAATTCCATATTAGCAACCGCTGCCCCTTTTAAGAAAGCCATTGCAATTCCGTCACCAGTAGCAATTGCAGGATTTGTCGTATGAAGATATAATTGACCAATCCCCCCGGTTGCTAATAGTGTCACATCCGAGAGAATTCTTATCACCTCTCTATTATCTCGATCGTAGACCCAGGCACCAAAACATTCTCTTCCTTCCACAATCAAATCTAATACAAAATGTCTTGGTTTAATCTCCACATTCCTCCTTCCCGCAAGTAGTGCGAGGAGCGTCTCTTCAATTGCCATCCCGGTATAATCCTTCGCATGGACAATCCTTCTTCGGCTATGCCCGCCTTCTCTTCCCAAATCAAATCGCAACTTACCGGAAGAATTGTAATAAGTAGAAAAGTTAACGCCTAACGAGTAGAGTTCCGAGACCAAACTCGGACCGGCCTCTACCACCATCTTCACCACCTCTTCCTTTGCCAGCCCTTCCCCGGCTAAAAGCGTATCCCGGAGGTGAACCTCCGGGCTATCATCCTCACCCAGCGCCGAGGCAATTCCACCCTGGGCATAGTTGGTATTAGAATCAGCCGATTCCTTCTTGGTTACCAAAATAACCTCCCCGGCTTCTCTCACCCGATAAGTGAACCAGAGTCCAGCCAGCCCACTGCCGATTACCAGAAAATTAGTTTCAATCGTCTTCATTTCGTTGTTACGATTCTGCCCGAAGTAAAGAGACTCACCCCTAAGTATAGATACCAATTTCTAATAAGTCAACCTCACCATCCTCTTTTTGGCAAAAATGATTTCTGCTTTATTACTTTTTCTTTCCCGAAGGCAAGTAGATGAAATAGATCTGTTTAATACCGCAGTTTAGAATTTATAGTGAAGTCCCAATCTTTTCTCGGGAAGAAGTTGGAGTTCATAAGAGAAACGCCCCTTCTTCTCAAAGATATAACTGCAGTCAAAGAGACTCAAGGCACGGAGGAGTAAATTCCCGGCAAAAAAGAACTTCGCCCGGAGAAAATAACTCCGCGCCCGGCGACGCATCCGCCAGTAATCAATCCTTGCGG
>JBBIHO010000028.1:5677-12084 GCA_037446935.1 Caldifarciminota bacterium
CCACTCCCAGGCATCCTCACCGAAGTAACCATTCTTTTGCAGATACTCCTTCTGTTTTTCCGGGTCATCCGGATAACGTGCCCTTCCCTCACGAAGGACCACGCCATTGTATTCATCAGCCGAGTTATATTCCTCTAATAATTTATAATATGTATCATCCCTTTTATCGCCGCAGGCATCGGCATGCGCAACTGAAAAGAGAATCGCATCCCGATTTATAAAACTCCCATAACTCTTAGAGGAGATAAAGGAAAGGAAGAGGATGCCGTCGGTCAGAAGAAATAACTCGCCCCTGACTCTTTCTTTTAAGAGAAGTTGTCCCGAACCCGGCAAAATCGCCGAAGATGTAAGATAAGCCCATTTTGGTAATCTCCCAAAGGCAAGAGAAAATATAAATAGGCAGATAAGAAAAGCCTTCTTATTATTTCCCTTCATCTCTTCTCCTTATAATTTAATAAACTTCTTCCGATAAACCCTCTCCTCTCTATTCCATTCCATAATATAAATACCTGGTTTCTGCCGGAACTTGGATTGCGAAGGAAAGACTCGTGCCCCTTTCACATCATAAATCACTACCTCCCCTTCTGGGATTTCAATTCCATCAAGGTAATAAGTTTTTAATGCTCTATATCCCCCATCTCGCAGCGCGCGTTCCGCAATTGAAAGATAGGATAATTTCACCAATTTTGCATAGATATCCCAACCCCTTCTCCGACGGTTATCAATCCAGGCAAAACCTATCTTATCCTTATAAATCTTTACCCCTTGACCAATCAGCCACTGATTATTTCCGAAGAAGGAATCGGGTCGATTGATAAGAACATTGCCACCAATCCTTCTAAGAGTCGTATCAAACCTCTGACCGAAAATATCTAAATCACCATCCCCTTTCCGGGAATCGCACCAGACAAAGAGAATCTCACCATTATCGCTAATATCCAAACTTGGCGAATACTGGTCTTCTTCAGTCGTATCATCATTCACCCGAAAGTTCTCCCCTATCCGCTGTCCAGAGGCAAGAAACGCCTGGGCATAAATATCAACATTCTCTTCCCTCTCATCTTCCCAAGCAATTATGAAATGACCTTCATTTTTTGCACAGGCCGGATAACCCTGAAAGGCATTACTTGCCTCATTCACCCGAAAATTATTCCCCATCCGATTTCCCTCTCGGTCAAACCGCTGGGCATATATCTCAAATTCCCCATCTCGGCTATCCATCCAGACGACAACAAACTCGCCCCTTTTATCCATTGCGCAATAGCCGTACATCTGTTCCCCAGAGGTTTCATCATTTATCCGAAAATTGCCACCAATCGGATTCTGGTTTCTATCATACCTCTGACCATAAATATCCCAGTCTCCCCCTCGCATATCCATCCAGACAACCATAAAATTACCCGCACTGTCCGCCGCACATACCGGATACCACTGCGTTCCCTCTCTTTGGTCATTGATTAGGAAATTATTCCCGATTTGATTACCCTCCTCATCATAGAATTGGCCATAAATATCTGGGTCTCCTTCCCGGGTATCGGTCCAAGTGATGAGTGTCTTGCCAGAGAAATCCCTTGCCACTGAAGGATAAAATTGGTAAGAGAGATTACTCTCATCCGACACCTTGAAGTTCTCGCCGATAAGATTTCCCAAACTATCAAATCTCTGCCCATATATATCAATATCGCCGTTTCTTTCATCCTCCCAGGCAACTAAAAATTCCCCTCTGCCATCTACACCAATAAAAGAGCATCGTTGATGGGAAGATAGGGTATCATCGTTCACCTTAAAATTTCTCCCAACTCTTATCGTATCCCTTAATTGCTGTCCGTAGACATCTTGATTTCCTTCCCGGCAATCTTCCCAGACAACCCAGATATTCCCGTCGCCGACAATCGTCAAAGAACTCATCCCTTGGCTATTATTTCCGCTATCATCATTCACCTTAATCGTGCCGATTCTATTTCCCATCTGGTCAAATTGCACAAGATAGATATCCGGCGAACCTTCCCGGTCATCGGTATAACTGACGAAGAATTTGCCGCTCGGATCAATTGCGATACCCGGTGCCGATTGATTTCCGGAAATTACCTCATTAACCAAAAAATTTCCTCCAATCGGCACACCATTCGCTGAATACCTTTGACCATACACATCGCTATTGCCCTGTCGCTCATCGCTCCAAACGATAATAAAACTCCCATCCGCCCTCACCGCCACTTCTGGGTCACCTTGAAAGGAGGTGGTATTATCATCATTCACCAAAAAATCACTGCCCAGTGGGTTACCGTTTCTATCAAATCTTCGGGCATATATATCCCAGGATGTTCCCCTTCCATCCTGCCAGGAGACAACAAAATTACCCTCACTGTCGGCGGCACAAGATGGATGATACTGAAGCCAGCTTCCCTCATTAACTCGAAAATTAGCCCCAATCCGCAAACCGTCTTCGGAAAAGATCTGCCCATAAATATCACCCGGGTCATTTCGCCAATCATCCCAGACAACCAAAAACCTCCCCTCCCCTAATGGACATAAAGCAACATTCCTCTGGTCGGTTCGGGTCTCATCGTCATTCGCCTTTATATTCTCCCCAACTCTATTTCCCACCGCATCATAAATCTGAAGATAGACATCCGAATTGCAATCTCTCCTATCCTCCCAAGCCAAGACAAAATTTCCATTATCTAATAGGCATAAATCTGGTTCCCCTTGCCACTTCAGACCCCGGTCATCATTTGCCCGTCTATTCACTCCTAACCTACCACCGGCAAGGGAGAACTGCTGAAAATGGGCATCGGAATTTCCATCCCGGGTATCACTAAAAGCAACGACCACTGCCTCCCTTCCTCTCACCCGGGGATGCGATTGTTTTGTCCCACCCGTTGTATCAAAATTGAGCAAAAAATCATCCCTGATTAGACTGTCATCCAATACCCGGTATCCTCTCTTCACAAATCCTTTTGACTTCATCCGACCGTTAAATAACCTCTGGTAACGGTCAAAATCAATCTTTCCGAAATGGCCACTATGAGTCCTGCCGAAAGAGATCTCGTAAAATAAAATCACAGATAAAATACCAAAGATAAAAGAGAGATACTTAAAGCCGCAAATAATTGAAGAATAGATTCCTTTCACTTCACAACCCCAAACTTATAGAAGCGAGGCCCTTTTTCCCCAGCCGCTTCCAATTTCATAATATAAATCCCGCTTGCCAATGATTTGGTAGAAAGAACTATCTCTTGGGAGAGGGTTGAATTTAATGTCACCTCTCCTCCGAGACCTTTCACCGGTTCCCCGGTAATATCTAAGACCTGCCACTTAATCTTCACCGCTGGCTTTCCAGTCTTTAATCTCAGATAACCCTCCTGCTGACAGGGATTAGGATAGACATAAAATTCCTCCAAAATAACCTGCGAAGGAAATGGTGTCTGAAATGGTCTCTCTTTATAAACTGGATTATTATCCGCAGAAAACAGGACCTTGCCCCAGCTTAGGTTCCTCCCAAAAGGTAGATTATAGATATAAAGCATACCCTCATCATCCACTGCGGCCATTTCTAATTTGCCATCGCCATCAAAGTCAAAAAGTAGGGGAGGAGTGAGAACCCTTCCCTTAGTCATCAATGGAAAATAATTCAGGAGATTACCGGATTTACCCTCAATCCCGAGAAGACCATTATCACAAGAACCCAAGAGGATATCCAAAATTCCGTTGCCATCCAAATCGCCAATCACCGGTGAGGATTCAAAGATAAATGGGAAATCTTCAATTATTATCAATCCCGCAACCACTTGCTCCCGGGTATAGACCGAATCAAATTCCCTTGGATAGTTTTTCAGAAGGCAACCTAAAGAATTGAAGGCATAGACCTTATTCTTGGCCGCGGTGATGACATCTAAATAACCATCATTATCAACATCCGAAAGGGCTAAATAAGAAAAGGATGGATAATCAATCATCGTCCGCGAAGCCGACCTCTCCTCCCCGTTATCCGAGAAGATTAAAAGTTTATATTTCGGACTTTCGGCAACTAAAAGGACAACTTCCATCTTCCCATCCAAATCCAAATCCCCGGCAACCGGTGGCGAAGGTGGCAAATAAGGCCTTTCCGAAATCCGCAGATATCTCTTAATCTCGCCACCACTTATTATGTAGAGAAGATTATTCTGCGTCAGGGCAAATATCTTCGGATTTAATGAATCAACAACCACAAGCCCCTTTAAGGGTGAAGAGAGAAGGATTGGAAATCCTCTTAAGGTCTCCCCTTCCCCACTAAATCCGTAAAGGAACATATCCTCACTGCCAAAAAGAATCTCTTTCTTACCATCCCGATTAAAGTCAAAGAGAGAGATTGGGGAACTGATTGGTCCATTTGTAATGAACTCACGAAGATTTGTCCCTTCATCCGAGAAGATAATAACCCTCCCCCTTTCGCCACCGGCAATCACCTCTAACCTTTCGTCACCGGTAACATCACCAATCGCAAACGGTGCCTTTGTCTTACTATTTATATAAGCGAAGGGTTCCCCAATATAAGAACTCCCATCCTCCTCATAGGCATATATATCACCCAATGTATCCTGGACTAAAAGTTCCACCTTTCCGTCTAAATTCAGGTCCGCATAATTTAGTGAGAATATATAAGTTCCAATCTCTTTTGGGAAATTTGGGTGAAAAAGTTCCGAGGCAAAAGAGATACTCATTATTGAATCTGCCTGCCCAATTGTATCCAATGGGGAGTTTATCTTAATCACATAAAATGTCTTTCCATAATAGCCATCACTATTGGGAGAGGTATTGGGAGAGAGATTATCCAAAAACCCACCCTTAAAGAATGGGTCATACCTTGAACCAAAAAACTCATAAGAAGATAACTCATACCAGCCGTCAAAATCCTGAACCCCATCCCCTTCCACCAAATCAACACCTTTATGCTGCGGATTTATATTGATTGCATTATAAGGACCGTATTGGGCAATCACCGCCTCATCAATATGCCAGATTAAAATACCAGAACCGGGCAGAAAGAAGTCATACTCACCATCCTCAATTCTCACCAAAACCCCATCCTCCCGATCAACAACTATTGTATCCTTCTTCTTCACATCAACCTGCCGATTCTCAATCAAGAAGTATTCGGTATTGGTAATCGGAATCTTTATAATCACCGGGTGGAGACTATCTCCTCGGAATCTAAATTGGGAAGAATCCATAGACTGGCAGAAGACAAAGATACTCTCCTTTGGAACCCTTAATGTCAAGGGTTCTACCCATCCAAACAAGACCTTATGAAAGGGGTCAAGAAGTGAAGGAACTGAACCAGGGGGCGCACCCGCCCAATAATCTCCAAGCCACCCGCCATAACCCATCAAACTCCAGGCACCGACTCCCATTGAATAACCGCTAACATCATATAAATCATAAGCGCCTAAGAGATGGGAGAATTCGTGAACTAAAAGACCCAAAAGCCCTTGCATCCCATACATTCCAAAGTGAGCGGTATCCTGCCTTGCCATCTCGGGCAGAATTGTTGCAATATTAATCCTTGCTCCATCATCGGTTGCGATATAACCCTTTCCCAAATAATATTTGAGCGCCGCCTCCCCAATCGTTGCCGCATACAAATCAAAAGGACTATTACCCAAAACATCGGTCTGATTACAACTCCCGGCGTGGAAGATAACAAAATAGTCCCAATCGTGCCAGTTTATATTCGGGTCTCTATCCGCAACCTTCACCGCATCCTCCATCAATCGGCAGAGCCCCATCTCCACTCCTTCAAGATTAAAATAGGGATACTTATGAAGTGAGTCACCATAATATAACATACTATTCGGTAGTTGATAGCAATCTAAGACACCATCCGGCATAACCTTAAAGTCAACATAAAGCCTACCATAAGAGTTATGAAGAAAGTAGTTACGCAATGCCTCCAATTGCCTCTCAAAATATTGCTTCGTATGGGGCGGGTCATAGAAGAGCCCTTCTTCTGGGGTAAGGAAGCCCCGCAAATCCATCTTGCCATTGCCGGTCGTTAGGGTATCAAAATCCTCAACAAATTCCACCCGCAAGGCAAGAACCCTCACTGTATCCACAGCCAATCCTTTGCCCTTCGCCCTCTTAAAACTTCTCAGATTTGGATTGCGATGAGACTTAAACCGACTAAACTTCTTAATAATCGCCTCTAATCTCTTAACCTGGTCTTGGGTTGGGGGATTAAAACTCCTTTTTAATAGCAAAGGTGTTGCGGACAAATTAAAGATAAGATATAAAATACCACCGAAAACCAATCTTTTTATAGAAATCAGTGCGAAACTTTTATTCCTCATCTCCTTCCCTTCTCCATTCGTCTTCATCTTCTGCCCGGAGAGGGAGGGATTCGAACCCCCGAGGCATTCGCCTACGCG
>JBBIHO010000029.1:0-10050 GCA_037446935.1 Caldifarciminota bacterium
AATCTCTGACTAAGGAGAAGAGGGTTTGGGTAGGGAACTGGTCTTTTAAGACGATGTTTACCGAGAGTTTCCTATCCGGGGCAATGTTTTCCATTCTTTCCACAAGAGAGGGTTCAATTAAGGCGAAAGAGATAAGGGGAAAGAATAAAAAAATAAAACCGGTACTCCTTAAAAAACTCCGCATATATCCTCCATTGTTTTTTTATTATAAAAAGATAATTATACCATAAAAATTAAGAAATTTCAAGATACCAGAGGGAATCTTATGACAATCTGGCAGATGAGAAGATATTGCTAAATCCTATAAACCAAATTGTTAAATATTCACCTTATTATCTCCTGCTTGAAGTCAAAGGATAGATTATCTTTTCTCTTCACGCCGAATTTCGTATTTAACCGCCATCCCTTAATCTTTCCTGACCAGCCAAGAATTATTCGGTCCATTTCTTCGTTAATAAACTCATTCTCTTTATAACCCTCTGGTTCCAAGTGATAAAAATCTATCCCTTCGGAGAGAATCGTCTTATAACCATGGAGAGAAAATACATTATTCTTATAAGAAAGGTTTACCTTTCCGGTAAACTTAAATCCGCGCTTATTTCCTTTATATTTATCCTCAATTCCCAAATCCCCAGAAAAGGAAGGTGAAAACTTAAATTTAATCTCAACTCCACTTCCTATCTCCTTTTCTCTAATATTTCGCCTCTGATAGATGCGTAATCCCCATCCATTGCCTTTACTTTTCCACTCAACCTTTATTCGCTGGGGTAGGGAATCGTAAGTAAAATCAGTTCGGGTATTATAAGATAAAACAAATTTCCCAACAGGTAGGGAAAAAGAAAATTCTCCGTCATAAAAAAGCCTCTCTTTCTCCGGAAGGATATTTGGAAATCTTCCATATATTGAGAAAAAATCCTTCTTGAGGTAATAGAATCCAAGACGATAACTAATCCGTCTCCCCTTTGGGATAATCTTCATTCCGAATCCTTGTCCCCCGGGAAATGATTGGACCATCTCCAAAGAGATGTGGTGATTTGCCATCTCTCTTCTTATGCTTATTCCCGTTGAAAAGAGGTTTCGTCCAAAGGAGAAACTCTGGTTATAGTTGGCGAATAATAAAATGTTCCCAAGTTGGAATCCTTTTTTATTTATTCCCCATCCGGCACCAAAGGTTTGCTCGCGTAAATTACCCTTCAACGCCTTTGAAAGGGAGTCGTTGTGTTCGCCCGAATATAAAATCCTTTTCACCTGACCTTCACCGAGCGCCGTTAGGGTTTTTGATGAGAGAAAGAGGAAGGGAGATATATTCCCTTTCTTTGCTATACCCACTCCCCTGAAATAATGGGTCTCAGCGGCAAATTTGACAGCCTCTAATCTATCTTGCTGCCAACCCCTCAAATGATTTTGATAATAACTATAATAGGGTGGAGAGAAGAGGAGTTCCGATGAAGTAAGAAGAAAATCGCCAAGGATAAATTTGTCACCTTTATTATCATAGGTGAGATTAAAGGAAGTGAAGTCAAAAACCTCCTCTTGGTAATCCGATTCGGAAAGGAAATGAAAACTCAAATCTCCTTTCCGAAAGCCACCAGAGGTGAGGTTGTAAATATCCCTCACCCTTTCCAAATCCTTTAAGTTTGTGCGGCACTTAAAAGAGACCTTCTCTTTATAACCATTTAAGGTTAAGAAGGGAATAATCTCCTGCCATAATTCCTCATTCATCCCTTTCACCTCCCTCACCTCTGCCAATTCCTTAAAACTGCCTTTCTCTTTCCTCTTCTCTATGATATTACTCGCCAAGTCAAATTCCATCCCGGGTAATCTTAATAAGTCAACGATGCTAGCCCGATTTATATCTAATGGTCTTAAATATAACTCCTCCAATAAACTCTCACCAAAATTATCACCGATTGGGAAATCTTCTTTATATATATCTTCAATTCCTGCCAGACAGAGAAGGAAAAAGAGAAAGGAGAGAGTTACCTTAAACACCTTTAATTTGAGAATCTCATACCGAAATTTATCACATAACTCTCTTTTAAGCGCGAATGGATTTTTACAGCATAACTTACTTCAAACCGGGCAAGTGAAATCCCAAAGCCTATAACAAAAAGGGCGGGCTCTGTTTCAAAACCAGTCCCTAAGAAAAGGCTCTTATGACGGAGTCGGCAGCCACCGCGCATCTTCTCCTCCGCTTCCGCTCTTCCATTGAAAGCCCTTTGGTAATCAAAATAGAAATCTGTGCCATTTAAGGGAGAAAAATTAACTCCGAAGAGAACTGTCAGAGGCAACTCTTCACCATAAAGGCTCTTTGGTTGATTGGCATTAAGGAGAATAAGAGAAAGTAAGAAGGCATCATGCGAAAAGGATAAAGAAGGGTTTAGGGAAAAGAAGAAATCACCTTCATATCCGGAGATGGAAAAATAGTAGAGGTTGAGAAGGATTCCTAAAGAAAAGGACTTAAGCAGGGGAAAACCCTTTCCGAGAGAGAAGATATATTCCCCATAACCCGGACGCGCAAGCGATGATAACCCAAGACCCAAACCCAATTTATTCATTACCAGGTCGCCCTTCAGATATTTTAATTCCCTTAGACCGTAAGGGTAGGTAAAGGTCAAGTTGAAACCACTCTTTTTCGTTTGAAATATCAAAGAGGGATTTAGCGAGGCGCAAACCGGAATATCCAAAACCGCTCCTTTCGCCTGCACCAGAGAAGATAAGCCGCCGGTCTCGCGGAATTCAAAGATAAGTGGGAGAGAAAAAAAGAGGAGAAACGACATAATGCAATTTAAGGAAAAAACGGGAGGTGAAGGATATGGCCAATTTCCGGAATGGCTTCTTTTACAATGCGTCCGAGAATTCCTAAAAAATATCTTTCTCTTTTCAATCTGCCAATTCTTGCCAAGAACTGCTCCGGCAGGATGAAGAGAAGAGAGGTATCAATCTTGCCGCAAGGTATAAGAAAAAGAGTAGACATTACTTATAATAAAGGAAGATTGTGATTTGGTCAATTGACTTTTACCAATTTTTGTTTATAATAAAAGATTATGCATTTCATTGACTTTAAAAAAGAGAGCGAGTCGTTGGAAGGTATCTGGCAACCAAAAGAGGTTGCCCTTGTTGATGACCACCGGATTGTGATTTCGCGTTTTCAGGGAGAATACCAATTTCATAAACACGATACCGATGAATTCTTCTATGTCCTCAAAGGTGAGATTGATGTTGATACGAAAGGTGAGAAGCTCCATCTCAAAGAAGGAGAAGGGACTCTGATGCCGAAGGGAACACTTCACCGCTCCCGAGCAAAAGATCCGGCGATTGTCTTGATGTTTGAGAAGAGGAATCTCAAAACCTTCTTTGAATGAAGTTGGGGAAATTTTTGGAGATTAGGTGGCACGGTCGGGGGGGACAAGGGGCAAGGCTTGCTGCCCTATTCTTTGGTGAGGTGGTCTTAGAAACCGGTAAATATATCCAGGCATTTCCGGAATTTGGTCCGGAAAGGATGGGTGCGCCGGTTGTCGCTTATAACCGGGTCTCGGATACCAAGATCAGAATTCACTCCGGGATAAAAAATCCGGACATCATTGTTATCTTAGACCCAACCCTTTCTGATGCCTGTAATGTCTTGGATGGTCTAAAGGAGGAAGGAATCATCCTAATCAACACCACGGAATCACCCGAGGCTATCCGAAAGAAGTTTGGGCTTAATGGGACAAAGAAGAAAGTCTGGGCAGTTGATGCCTCAAAGATTTCCTTAGAGACGATTGGTCGGGATATTCCGAATACCCCAATGCTCGGGGCACTGGTAAAAATAATTAAGGAGTTTAGACTGATGGCGATTGACTTCGCAACGGTGTTAAACTCTCTAAAGGAAAAATTCTCCCAAAAATTTCGGGGAAAGAAGGAACTGGTGGCAGGAAACTTAAATTCTATAAGGCGGGCTTATGATGAGGTCAGAGGAATCTAAGAAGGAAGTCTCCGCTTGTCTTTTCATCTCCTGGAAGGATTTGCCATGCGGGGCAATTCTTACGGATACCAAAAGAATAAAGGAGAATCAGACCGGTGCTTGGCGGAGTTTGAGACCAATTTATGATAAAGAGAAATGTATCCAGTGTCTTCTCTGCTGGATTTACTGTCCGGATGCCTCAATTATTGTGAAGGAGGGAAAGGTTCTTGGAATTAACTACGATTACTGCAAGGGTTGTGGAATTTGTGCTGCGGTCTGTCCAAAGAAGGTCTCCGCAATAAAGATGGAGAAGGAGAAGAAATGAAAAGGGTCGTAGCAAAGACTGGTAATGAGGCGATGGCTTTTGCGATAAAACAGATAGCACCGGATGTGGTTGCTGCCTATCCAATCACCCCCTCCACAGAGATTGTCTATACATTCTCTTCTTTTGTTGCGGATGGCGAGGTTGATACCGAATTCGTTGCGGTGGAGAGTGAACATTCGGCAATGTCTGCTTGTATTGCAGCTGCGGCCTGTGGTGCTCGGACAATGACCGCCACCGCCTCCCAGGGACTTGCCTTGATGCATGAGATGCTTTTCATCGCCTCCGCTTTAAGATTACCAATCGTTATGGCGGTTGCGAGTCGCGCCCTCTCCGCCCCCTTAAATATCCATTGCGACCATTCCGATTCTTTGGCTTCCCGGGATTCGGGCTGGATACAGTTATTCTGCGCCAACTCCCAGGAGGCTTATGATACAATGATTCAGGCGGTAAGGATTGCGGAGAAGATATATCTACCAGTTATGGTGATGATTGATGGATTTATTTTATCCCATTGTATGGAAAGGATTGAGATTTTAAGTGACGAAGAGGTTAAGGATTTCATTAAGGAGTTTAAACCAAACTACTCCCTCCTCAATATTGACCAGCCGATAACGGTTGGTCCGGCCTGTCTGCCCGATTCCTATTTTGAACACAAAAGGGCGGTTGCCGAGGCGATGAAGCATGCCCTATCGGTGATTGAAGAGGTTGCTTTGGAATTTGGCAATAAGTTTGGCCGGCATTATCCCGCATTAGAAGGTTATGAAACGGAAGACTGCGAGGCGGCAATTATTGCGATGGGTTCAACCTATGAGACAGCAACGGTGGCGGTTGATAATTTACGGGAAAGGGGCAAGAAGGTTGGTGCCTATAAATTGAAAGTCTTCCGTCCCTTTCCGCATCAATATATCTTAAAGGAAATGAAAAGACTTCCGGTATTGGGTGTTCTTGACCGGGCAGAACCACTATCTTCTTATGGGGGAATCTTATTCACCGAAATCCGGGCAGTTTTAGAGGATGAGAAAGAGAAGCCCTTAACCGCATCTTATATCTATGGACTCGGCGGAAGAGAGATTACACCAGAAGAAATAGAAGGGGTATTTGAAGAATTATTAACCATCAAGCGGAAGGGAATTCCAAAGAATGAGGTTAGTTATATTGGGGTGAAGTGATATGGCTTCCTTAAAGGAACTGGTGAAGCGAGAAGAACTCTTCTCTTCTGGACATCGTGCCTGTGCCGGATGCGGTGAGGTCTTAGCGGTTAGGCAGGTCCTGCTTGCCGCTGGGAAAAATACTGCCTGTGCGATGCCGACCGGCTGTTTAGAGATTGTCTCAACAATTTATCCCCATACCGCCTGGCAGGTGCCAATCTTTCATTCCGCATTTGAGAATGCAGCAGCAACGATCGCCGGTATGGAGAGTGCTTATCGTGCCTTAAAGAGGCGGGGCAAGATAACAAAGGAGATAAATTTTATTGCCTTCGGTGGTGATGGCGGAACTTATGACATTGGCTTTCAGGCACTCTCCGGGGCGATTGAAAGGCGCCACCGCTTTCTATATGTCTGCACTGATAATCAGGCATATATGAATACTGGAATCCAGCGTTCATCAGCGACCCCACCATTTGCCGATACGACAACCTCACCCGCGGGTAGGAAGTTGCCTGGTAAATTACAGCCAAGAAAGGATATTGTGGAGATTGTGATTGCCCATGAAGTTCCTTATGCGGCACAGACGACCGTTGCCTACTGGAATGATTTAGTGACCAAGGTAGAGAAGGCTCTCTCAAAGGATGGCCCAACATTTATTAATATTTTAGTCCCCTGTCCTTTGGGTTGGGGGCATAAGTCAGAAGAGACAATTGAGATTTCTAAGATGGCGGTGGAGACAAACTTCTGGCCCCTATATGAGTATGAAGATGGGGTCTATCGCCTAAACTATGAACCGAAGTCAAGGTTGCCAATTGAGGAATGGCTGAAAAAGCAGGGAAGATTTCGCCATCTCTTTGAGGAGAAGAATCGGGAATACCTCTTAGAATTTCAGAAGATGGTTGATGAGCGGTTCGCCCGACTGAAGAAGAAGTGTGAAAATAAGTGAGACTTCTTCTCCATATCTGCTGTGCTCCCTGTGGAGTTTATCCTCTACAAAGATTAAGAGAATATAAACCAACCCTCTTCTTTTATAACCCGAATATCCATCCTCTTGAGGAATACGAAAAAAGACTATCAGAGGTAATAAAAATATCCTGCCATTATAAAACCCCCTTAATAATTGGCAGTTATGATAAAGATAAATGGTTTCTTGCGGTTAAGGGTTTAGAAAAAGAGAAGGAAGGTGGGAAGAGATGCGAGGTCTGTTTTTCGCTCAGGCTCACTGCGACCGCAAATAAGGCAATTGAGAAGGGATTCACTCGCTTCGGCACGACCCTGGCAATAAGTCCGCATAAAAATTCAAATTTGATAAAAAGATTGGGTATGGAGATTGCAGAGAGGTTTGGCTTGGAATTCCTTTCCGAAGATTTCCGGGAAGGTTTTAAGGAAGGGATTGCGATTAGTAAGGAATTATCCCTCTATCGCCAGAGATACTGCGGGTGTATTTATAGCCAAAGGTAAGCACACCACGAAAATGGGAGAGGATTTCAAAAAGTTGGTTAAGAAGATAAAGAGTTGTCGGAAATGTCGGCTACCAGAAGGGAGTTATCCGGTATTTTCCCCGGTATTAAATGCAAAAATCTTACTCATCGGACAGGCACCAGGACGAGAAGAGACGAAAAAGGGAATCCCTTTTATTGGCAAGGCAGGAAGAAGGCTTTTTAATTGGATTGCAAAGGCAGGGAGGAGAGAAGAAGATTTCCGAAAGGATGTCTATATCACCCAGGTGGCAAAATGCTTTCCGGGGAAAGGGATGAGGGGCGATTTGAAGCCATCAAAGGAACAGATTCTAAACTGCCTCCCTTATCTCAAAGAGGAGATAATGAGATTGGACCCGGAGATAATAATTCCGGTTGGTTCATTAGCAATTGAATATATTCTGGGTAAGAGAGTATTGGCGGAGATTATTGGGAAAAGGATAAAAATAGACCTTCTAGGTAAAAAGAGGATTATTATACCTCTACCCCATCCTTCTGGTGCCTCGGTCTGGTCATATAAAAGAGAGAATCTCCCCCTCATCAATAAAGCAATTTTGATATTGAAGGATATTTTAAGTTTATAGATGAGGCTTAGATTCTAAAGCGGTGGTTGCCTTCTGGTATAATTCCTTAAATTTCTCTTCGCCTAATTTCTCTTTCATCTTAACAAGCCAATTACTGACAATCTTAGAATTTGGTAATTTCATCTCTTCAAAGATTTTAAGGGCGATAAGATAGTTTTTTAGTGCATCTTCATCATTGCCTTTTGCCTCAGCCAATCTACCGAGTTGCCCGATAGTTATAGCGATTCCTACCTTATTGCCCAATTCCTCTGCTATTCTCAAACTCTCATTATATAACCGCTCCGCCTCAGAATAATTGCCCCGGGCTTGCTGAATCATTCCCAGTTGATGGAGGACTGCCGCCTCTTCCTTCTTTGCATTGAGTTCCTTAAAAATTCTTAAACTCTCATTATATAACCGCTCCGCCTCAGAATAATTGCCTATCTTCTGGTGAAGAATTCCTAGATTTAGCGAAAAGGTTGCTTTTATTGGTAAATCTTCTGAACTTTTAATAAGTTTCTCATAAATCCGCATCTTCCTCTTCGCTTCTTCTATATTCTCAAATGAAATCTCATAACCGCCAAGTTGCGATACAGACTGTGCGACTATCTCTTGGGTAGTCAAAAATTCAAATATGGTGCTTCTTCCCACCCAAAAATCCGGGGCGAATTCGGGTAATTTTGCTGCCAGCCATTCCGGAATCCAGATTAACAAAGGAAAAGGCAAGGTGCGGAAATAATCCCTCTGCTGATTTATACCCTGCAGGACAGCCGGGCGTCTCGCAAACTCTTTCTCTTCCTCTTGAATTGCGGTATCTAATCCAACAACATTGAAGAGTATCTTTTGGTAATCTTTCTGAAAACTTTGAAATTCCTCACTTTCCAAAAGAATTCTCATTCTTCTGCCAAGACTTTGGTCTTCGGTGTTAAGTATGAGTTTATAGACACCAATCTTATGGGACTTTAAGTCCTCAGCAAGGGCAGAGATTAAATCTTCCCGTAATTTCGGAACATTACAAATACAGATGGCGTATCCCTGATTGGCAATCTGAGAATAGGTTATAAGTTCTTTGATATATTCACTGGTTAATATGTCAAAAGTCGCTCTTGGTAATATCGGGGGTTTTTTATAATAAATTGCCTGCTTTTCTCCGGTTGAGCGGGACGATTTAGGAATTTGAGGGTATTTCTTTGGCATTATAAAAGTCTCTTCTCTTTCAGAAGTGGAAAGATTGCCGGATGGACATCGTAAAAAACTCCTTCCTTGTCGCGATACTCCAATACCGCTAAGATTTTGAGCATATCTAAGAGAGACTGGTCATTATCTGTCCTCTTTTCTTTATAGACCTGTGCCAGTGTTGGATAGTAATTTTCTCTAATTACCCGGCGAAACTGGTCGGTAAGGAGTTTAAGGCCGGTGTCAATATCATCCCAGGTGATTTTAGAATCTCCTCGTGAAAGAGCGGTGATGCAAGCCCCGGATAGAATAGAAAATAAGTCACTGAGCACACCATTGGAAGTCTTCAATAAATATTCAAAGGCTTTGGCTTCAAAAAGCGATTCTTCCATCCGCCGCAAAATCATCTGACGCAGTAAATCCAGACCCGGCTCGTGAGGTTGACCAGAACGGTCGGAAGTTATTATATTTGGTATATGGATTGGACTTGAAAGTTGGGTTGCGACAATCCGCCCTTCATTCGTATAAGTCATATGTTTGGGGAAAAGATATATTATCCGCAGACTTGGTCTGCCAAGAGTCTGGGAATGGCCATAGAATATCTTTTCCGCTTTCTCCGGGTCAATCTTCTCAAGGTCGTCAATTATTAAAAGGGGGTCTTTGCCGGTTTCATTCTTGATTACCCCTGTCAGCATATCTATCTTTTCAATCAGTTCGCCAACTCTCGGCTCCAATCGGGTGCGAACCTCTCTCCGAACCGTTGCCGCCATTTTGAAACTGAGTTCCAGTTTAGCAATGATAGTTCCCAGCATCCCACTTAAACCAATCCCCTTCCTCTTTTCTTCGGTTTTGGTTTCAATCACTTCACCCGTTATTTGGGTAAACCAGTCTAAGAGGAGTTTGGTTAAATCCCTGTCAATTCTTATTTTCCTATTTCTGACTTCCTCCAGTAATTTAAGTGCCGCAAGAATCAGTAAGTCTTGATACTCAATATCCGCTGGTTCCATATCACGGAATACGGAGTAGTAGACGGTAAAATACCTATCACCAAGTTCATTTATAAGACGGAAAAGTTCAGTGGTTTTGCCACTTTTTGATTGCCCGGTAAAGAGGATTTTCACCGGGGTTTTACTTAATTCAATTCTGGTCTTAATCTCGTTGACCGGGCTGTCCGGACGATTTACATAATACGCATCAAAGAAATTCCTCTCTTTAAGGTCGCTTAATACGGCGTTATAGGCATCTTTCAGATTTTTTGCTGGACCAATAATATTCTCTTTCATACTTAAATTATAAGAAAAGATATTCCCCTCGTCAATAGTAGATAAACTGAAACTTACCCACCTAATTCGGCGAGGACCTTCTGGTATAATTCCTTAAATTTCTCTTCGCCTAATTTCTCTTTCATCTTAAC
>JBBIHO010000029.1:10150-12025 GCA_037446935.1 Caldifarciminota bacterium
TAGTTATAGCGATTCCTACCTTATTGCCCAATTCCTCTGCTATTCTCAAACTCTCCTTATATAACCGCTCCGCCTCAGAATAATTGCCCTGGGCTTGCTCAATTATCCCGAGATTATGAAGCATTCCTCCTTCGCTCCATTTATCTCCTGCTTCTCGGCTTAGTGTTAACGCTTGGTTCAGGCATTCTCTCGCTCTACTTAAATTGCCTGTTTTCCAATAGAAGTTAGCGGCTCTCTCTGCATAATAAGAACTTCCAAGTTTCTCCGCACCAATACAGAAGTCACCGAGAATATTATTTATCATATTATAATCACCGAACCATTCATAGGCGGTTAAACCCAATTCAATCAGAATCTCTGCTGGTGGTTTGCCAGGTTTTGAGACATAGCCAATTCCGGGGGAAGTGGACATCCCCGCAAACCTCTTCAGGACTTCCTCACATCCCCGTTTATATACCTCTTTTTCATTTGTCTCCCGATATTGAATCCCTAACATCCTGACGACATTTATCGTTTCTTCCCGCGGTATTCTTTTCACTAGGGCGATAAATTCCGGGCTAACCACATCCGCAGCAAAAAAGACCTCTCGGATGATATGGTCACGGACCATATCCGGATAAATATAATAAAACAGTTTTCTATCTCTTTCTCCGGTAAGGATATGCCCCATCTCTTTTATCTTTATTACCATCTCAAAGTTTTCCTTTAAGATTTCATCATCCTCTAAGAGTCCAGAACGGACCGCAATTTCGCCTAAGAATTGCCTTGGGTTTGAGACGCCCGCCCTCTCTCCTGCCTCTACCAATTCTTTTATAATCCCTCTCATTAGAGCAAAGGAGTCTGCAATCCCTCTTAAAGTATGTTTTCTCTTATAATGCATATAAGCCAGAACGGCAATTACTGGATTGCCCTGGGAAATCCTTTTGATGGCTTCGGCAATCTCCGCTTTTGCGGGAATCACCTCTGTAACATTTTCCATCCATCCGAGGTGAACTTCTTTGCATCCCAGGCGCCTCTCCGCAATCGCATCCTTTACTCGCTCAAGATAACGGGATGCGGCAATCAAACGGACATTCTTCTGCCGGAATAGGTCTAAGAGAAATGGGAAATCCCCAGCATAATCCTGACAGTCATCACAGATTAAAACCTGCCCTTCTTTGATTACCTGTTTCAGACCTTCCTTCAATTCCTTCATCCGTTCTGGCTCCTTATAGGCACGAGTATTAACAAATTGGAATCTATGCCTTTTTGCCAGTTCAATCAAGATTCTACTCTTGCCCATCCCAGCGATTCCCCAAAGGAGTAAGCCCGTCTCCTTCCCTTTGAGAAACTCATCCATCTCTTTTAGTATATCCCGCTCAATTAACCTTCCATTTTCTACTTCTTTCCGCTTCTGGACATAATCATAGCTTTCGTGTCTTTCTAATTCGTCACCATAGAAATTTTTATAATCGGTTAGATACCGGGCTTTTTTTCGGAAGTGCTTTCGTTTCCATCCCTCCCAGAGTTTCTTCCATAATTTGAAAGGAAGCCCAATGAGAAAAATAATAAGTGCAGTGAGTAAACCTCCAATTACCGTTTGCCAAAGAAGTGGTAAGGAGTTGAAGCAATTGTATAGATTAAAATTAGGAAGGGAATTTCTCTCAACCGCTTTAATAATTATCAAGATGAGCATCGTCTTAAACATATTCGCTAACTATTAAAGATATAATGAAATTTATTTCCAATGTCAATGACCATTTGAGAGATTTCCAAAGGTGTAATGAGACCTTTGATTAGACGACAAACGACACCAAAAATTACCCCGCAAATTAGGCGACAAACGACACCAAAAATTACCCCTCAAATCACCCCTTTTTGGACTCCCCTAACGGC
>JBBIHO010000030.1:0-11875 GCA_037446935.1 Caldifarciminota bacterium
TCAATCTATCTCTTAATCCCTCTTTAAGGCAATCTCTCAAAGCAACGCCAATTTCAAAAGGCCATCTATCTTTTAAGCCATTTTTTGTCTTCAATGAACAGCCTTCGCTGAACCCCTTTTCGCAGGTTTCTGCTAAATTATGTAAAATGAAAGACTTAAAAGGAAAAATGGGGTAGTAAGATTAGTATTTTAAGTCTCGCAGAATCAATTAGTTATAAAAATTTTTACCAACCGGATGCCTCCTGGGAGGTTTTAGTTGGTCTTCATTTGTGTTCAAACTCTAAATGAATCTTCAACTCATCAAACCTCATATCTTCGGGAATTGGCGGCAGTCTTTTCGTCAAAAGAACTGCCCGCAGGCAGTAGTTATCAAAATCTTCTCTTCCGGAACTCCTCTCAATCTTTGCTTCTATAATCTCTCCGTCTTTTTTCACCACAAAGTATATGGTTGTCTTCAAAATTATGTTCTCTCCCTGATAGGGATTGAACCAATTCTCCCCAATCTTAGAAATTATCGCCTCTAAATAATAAGAAGGATACTGGCCGCCTTCGGTCGTCACTCCCATACCTTTATAAACAAACTTCTTCTCTTCTCTCTTTGGCTCTCTCTTCTCTTCCTTCTTTTCTACCCTTGGCTCTGGCTTCTTCACCTCCTTTATCACTTCTATCCCCTCTTCCTTCTCCACTGGTGGTGTTTCAATCCGAGGAATGAGGTGAACCGTTAATATAGTAGGATATTCAATCGCCTTCTTTGCCCTACTGATAAAAAGGGGTGAGAGGAGAAAGAGGTGGAGAAAAAGAGAGAGGAGAAAATCCCTTCTCATTCCTTCTTATAGGTTGCCAGAAGTCCAACCTCCTTAACCCCCAATTCTTTAATCTTTCCTAAAAGAAAGATTATCCTTCCATAGGCAACCTCAGGTTCTGCCTTCAGAAAACAGTTTACCGTTTCCTTCCGGGAGAGGAAATTCTGCAAGACCGTTGGAAAATTCCTTTCCGTCACTGGTGTATCTTCAATATAAATCTCGCCGTTCTTCTTCACGGTTATTGTAACTCCTTCCTTAGTTATATCCTTAATATAAGAGGCGGTAGGTAACCGAATATCAAGACCTCTCTGGGAAAGGCTTGCGGTAATGCCGGCGATGAGGAAGACAATCATCAGGGTTATTGAGATATCGGCCAGTGATGTTATATTAATACCAAAGATGAAACGGTCACGAAAGGAATTCCGCATCCTTCTATTGGGTTAAAAATTGTCTCCGGAAATCATTAATCAATTCCTGGGAGAAGGTCTCCAAATTTAAGACGACGGTGCGGATTAAAGAGAGGATATAATTATAAGCGACCAATGCCGGCACCGCTACCAAAAGCCCAGCAACGGTTGTAATTAAGGCATCGGAAATGCCCGGAGCGATGATGGGGAGGTTTATGACGGGTAGCCCTCTAATATTCATAAAGGATTGGGTTATTCCCCAGACTGTTCCCAAAAGCCCCAAAAATGGGCTCACCGCTGTGGTAGTAGCTAAAAATGAGATATATCTTTCATATTGACTCTCCTCTTCTCTTATTTCCATCTCCATCTTATCTTTCACGCCTTGGAGAACTAACTCCAACCTCCAGCCCAAATGGCTCCTTGTTTCCTCTGACAAAACGGTAAATTGCGGATTAGTTAGATGATAAGATTCCCATTCATAAATTCCCTCCATCGCAATCTTAGATAGAGGAGACCTTTTGAACATATCGCAGGCATCCTTTATATCCTTTAAGGATTGCCGGCGGTTATAATAGAAGAGAAAGCGCCGATTCTCTCTCTTTATCCTTCGCAATAATCTTATTTTATGAAAGATTATCGCCCAGGAAAATAGCGAGAGAAAAAAAAGGATAACGATAATAAGTTTGGCAAAGACTCCCGCTTGTAGTATTATATTCATCGGCCGGCGTGCCGCCGTTTTGACATCTACTCTTTCAGTTTTTCCTTTGCTTGTTTCGCCTCTAAGGAATTGGGGAAGGATTTTATAACCCTTTTCAGATATCTCTCTCCTTCTCTTTTATTTCCCAATTTCCAAAAGACCAGACCAATCTTATAAAGGGCAGATGGAACTTTATTCCCTTCCGGATAATTCTCTTCTACCTTTTTGAATTCGTTGATGGCAGTTTCATAATCGCCCTTCGCATAATAACATTCCCCAATCCAGTATTGGGCATTATCAGCCAATTCGGTATTGGGAAATCTTTGTAAATAATTTTTAAACCCTTGGATTGCCAAATCGTATTCCCCACGAGTAAAGTCAAGGTGACTCTGGTTATAAAGTTCCTCCCCGGAAAGAAAAAGGGTATCCATTGGTGGCAGAAGTGTCTCCGGCTTTGGCTTGTGGATTCTTCCCTCCCTTTGATAGAGGTCTTCCAATTTCGCACTAATGCTTTTTAACTCCTCTTCCATTTTCTCCAGCCGTGTCTCAATATTTGCTTGCAACTCCGATGATTCCTTTTTCCGTTCTCTTTCCATCCGGCGCAAGGAGGTTTTAATCGTATCTAAGACTGCCCCGCGGCGCACCCATTCCTTATGATAAGAACAGGAAAAGAAGAGGGAGGCAAGTAAGAGAAGATAAAGAATCCTTTTTACCTGCCTCCCTCTATATTTTACTCTACCTTGAATTCGCACCTTCTATTCTTCCAATATTCCTTCTCATCCGAGGTAACCAATCTTTCCTCACCGTAGGAGATAGTCTTCAGTCGCCCGGCATCAATCCCCAATTTCACGAGATAAGATTTTGCCGATTCTGCCCTTCGCCAGCCCAGACCCATATTATATTCTGAGGTGCCAATCGGACAGCAATGCCCTTCAATTGTAATCTTTGCCTCAGGGTATTGTTTCAGAATCTCGGCATTCTTTTTAAGAATTTCCGCATCACCGGGTCGGATGTCTGATTTGTCAAAGTCAAAGTGAATAACCTCTAAGACGAGTTCCGGCTTCTCCACCCTTTCAACCGGTTTCTCCTCAACCTCTTCTTCTGGTGGTGGTGGGGGTGGAATCTCTTCTCTTTTTACCACCTTCTTCGGGCAGCCGATAAGTGTCAGGATAAAAATTATCCCTAAAAATAATGATAGATATTTACCTACTTTATACATAATTCCTCCTCTTTTTTCTCATCTTGGTATTTTAACAAAAGATTGCAGAATGTCAAGGTGTAAGAAAGGGGTTAACCCTCTTTACTTCCTTAAATTTTGCTACCGCACCGTGTCCGGGATAGATGAGCATATCTTCCTTTAAGAGAGAAGAGAGCCTTTTCAAAGAGGCAAAGATCTTCTCTTCGGAACCGCCGGGCAAATCGGTTCGGCCAATTGAATCAAAAAAGAGGGTATCACCGGTGAAGATAAAATCATCTCCTTGCAAGCAGATACTGCCATCGGTATGTCCCGGAGTATGGAGCACTTTTAATTTAAATTCACCAATCGTGATATAATCTCCTTCTTTTAATAAGACATCCGACTGGCAATTGGTTAGACTTTCCCCAATCAGAAGAGAAAGATTTTTCGCTGGCTGGGAAAGTAAGGGAGCATCTAACTCGTGGATTAGAATCTTTGCCCCGGTCTTCTCTCTTATCACAGAATTGGCGCTTATGTGGTCAATATGGCCGTGGGTATTTATAATGTACTTTAATCTTCTCTCATCCTTAGTCACTACGGACAAGATCCTCTCCGGTTCAAAGGCTGGGTCAATAACCGCAACTGTCTCGCCTGAGACGAGAATATAAGTATTGGTCATCACTGGACCTAAAACGAGCCTTATTATCTTCTCCACCCTGAGACCCTTTTGCCGACTAACTTAATGCCCTCCCTTTCCAATAACCATCTTTTGCACCCTACCCCTAATGAAAAGCCGCCAATTTCGCCATTTTCCCTTATCACCCGATGGCAGGGGATGATTATTGGGAAGGGGTTTTTCTTTAAGGCAACACCAACACCTCGCGCCTTTTTCCGACTGCCAATAATTCTTGCGATCTCTCCATAAGAGACTACTTTGCCATAAGGAATCTTTCTCACTTCCTTTAATACCTTTTGTGTAAATGGCGGCAAGCGACTTAAATCTAAGGGAAGGGAGGAAAAATTAACCCTTTCACCCTTAAAATACCGATTAAGGAGCGCAAAGATTCCTTTCCCTCCCTTCCCTGGTAGCGATCTAAAGGCTTTCCCCTTAAAAACAGAGGCTAATTTCTGGAGGGTATTGCGGGCACTCAACTCTATCTCCCTGTTTTATTAAGGGGAATATTTTATCCGCCAAGAAGACCTATTTCTCTTTTTCTACCTTTTCCGCTTTCCTTCCACGGGGGGTATTCACCACTTCAAATTTTACCCTATCACCTTCTTCCAACGCTCGATAACCAGAACCGATAATATCCGAGTAATGAACGAAAACATCACCGCTACCATCTTCGGCTTCAATAAAGCCAAAGCCTTTCTTCGTATCAAACCACTTTACTCTACCAAACGGCATATAAAAATCACCTGCCTTTAGGCTTAAAACTAATTCGCCAAAAAAAACGAATCAAGCCTAAATTTATTATACAACATTTATTCTAATTGTCAATAGCAAGGGGGAAATGAGATTTCCGATTCTGTTGACTTTCCTCCTTCCTTATTTTATAATCTTTTATGTTACGAATTGTGAATCATAAAGAGATGCGCGAAATTGATAGAATGGCGGAAGAGAAATTTTTAATCCCCTCCTGCATCTTAATGGAAAATGCTGGAAGGGAGGTCGTTGAAGCATTAAAGGAGTTCTGTCAATTTGAATTAAAGAATCGAAAAATCTGGGTCTTCTGCGGGCCGGGTAATAACGGTGGCGATGGCTTTGTTGTTGCCCGTCATCTCCGGAATGAAAAATCTAATATAAAAGTCTTTCTCCTCGCCGAACCCGAAAAATTGAGAGGTGATGCGAAATTAAATTATGAAATCTTAAAAAGGATTGGGCAAGAAGTTATAAAAATTACAAGTGAAAATGATATCCCATCTTTTACTCCAAGACCGGATATAATAATTGATGCCATCTTCGGGACCGGTTTTAAGGGGAAGCCAGAAGGACTCTCTGCCCGAGTAATTGAACTGGTGAACAATTCTGGTTCAATTGTTGTGGCGATTGACATCCCCTCCGGTGTGAGCGAAAGTGGCAAGGTGGAAGGGGTTGCGATTAAAGCGGACCTAACTGTGACGATGGGTTTTATTAAGGATTCGCTCCTTCTATTCCCCGGTAAAAGACATTGTGGAAAATTATATGTGGCAAATATCGGCATACCCAATTCTCATTTTCTGTCCCAGGGAGATAAGTTTCTCTTGGAAGAAGATGATATAAAATCTCTTCTGCCGCGGCGAAAGGAAGATGGTAATAAAGGAACCTTTGGCAAGGTCTTAGTCGTCGCTGGCTCCGCAGGATTCAGCGGCGCCGCTTCCTTGACCGCTATCGCCGCTTTAAGAATCGGTTGCGGTCTGGTGCGACTTGCTTCTTTGGAAGAGGTAATGCCGGCCTTAGAAGCAAAATTAACCGAAGTGGTAAAGATTCCCTTGCCGCAAAAAGAGAGAGGCACCTATTCCGTAAAGATGCTTGAGATATTAGAAAATTATATTGCGGATTCGGATGTCTTTGCTATCGGACCGGGGATTGGCACCAAGGAGGAAACAAAAGAATTTCTCTCTCAATTCCTAAAAAGGATTCAAAAACCGGTGGTGATTGATGCCGATGGCGTAAACAATTTAGCCGGCAACATAGAGATATTAACTGAAATCAAAGTGCCGATTATCCTCACCCCCCATCCCGGCGAATTGGGGAGGCTAATAAACTGTTCACCAAAGACAATAAATGAGAACCGAATAGAAATTGCTAAAGATTTTGCCAGTAAATACCAGGTAATCCTTCTTCTTAAAGGTGCTCCAACCATTCTCGCCTCTCCGGAAGGAAAGGTATTTGTCAACCCCACCGGAAACTCTGGTCTTGCCTCCGGCGGTACCGGTGATGTCTTAACTGGCTTTATCGCCGGTATTTTAGCCCAGGGGGCAAATCCCTTAGAGAGCGCAATCGCTGGTGCCTATATCCACGGTCTTTGTGCCGATATCGGTGTCAAAGAAAAGACCGAGTATGCCTTTATCGCCAGCGATATTTTAGAATACCTCCCGAAGGCGATTTTAAGATTGGCAGGATGAAACCAGGAAGTGCCCAGATGAAGCGAGATGGGACAAAAGATTAAAAAAGAGGGAAAATTTTATGATAATCTTCTGTTAATCCGTGATCGGCACCATTTTGCGTTGTGGTTAAATTCCTTAATTTCTATTTTCTTAATCACCTCTCCCCTATTTTCTTATATCTACAACCACAACCATTGGCTTCATATCCCAGTTACTAATGAAGTCATCTCAATAACTGCTTCCCTTTCTAATGTCTATGTAGCAGTTCCCGATGGTATATTAGTCTTTGATAAGCGAAATCTCCAATTTACAAATACATTCACAAAAGCCGATGGTATTCCCGAGGGTATCAAAATTTGTGCCTACGACATATTCTCCGGAAATCTCTTAATTATTGACGAGGAGGGTTTAACCTTCTTTCAGCCCTTCACCAGGATAAGGTCAAATCTCCCCCTTCCTTTTAAGCCCCATTCCTTAGGCATCGGAAAGGAAAACATCTACTTTCAGATGGAAACTGAAAACCAGGCTTGGAATCGGAAGAAGCGGAAGTTTAAGAGGGTGAAGGTATTTCCCGATACTGGAATTGTTTGGTATGGTGCTGCCTATCGCAAGAAGCCGCAAGACTACATCTTTCTCACCCCTTATTATATAATGGATGAGGATTTGATTATCTATCCAATGACCGGCACTTTTGAGGAAGGGAAGAGGCTCTGGGTCAGTGTGCGGGATTATGGGATTTTAGTCTATGACCTTCCCAGCCGCCAGAAGATTAAGGAATTCAGATTCGGATTAATGGCAGGGGGGATTAAAGAAATCTTAAAAAGAGAAGATGGTCTTTGGTTTCTCGGTAATAACTTCTTCATTCGAATGGGTAAGGATTTAGAAGACTGGAAATATTTCCTCATTAGACCGGGGAAGATCTTTTCGGAAAAGATTCCCCTCCTGTCCTTTAAGTTCCTTGACATCTTCCGGACTCAGGGAATAACCGCCATTTCCGAAAATCCAAGTCTTCTTCTCTTCTCAACCTCGGATAAACTTTATCTTTATGAGAAAAAGAGCGAGAATATAATTAACGAAGTTAATATCCCTTCTATCCAAAAGATATTTTCTCTTAAAGACACAGTATTTATCCTCTCTTCTTCGGGAGTCTTCCTCTACTCTCTTACCAAAAATGAGATTTCAGAACTGAAAGACCCAAAGGGTGACTTAAAATTTGGCGTCTATGATATTGGTGTGAATAATTTTGGGATAGTCTTTGCAATCCGGGGAGGTTTCCTCCAACTGAATTATTCTAAAAAGTGGGAGAAGTTTATTCTCCCCGGGATAGATTTATCGCTCCCAATCACCAATATTGCCGCCGCTAACGACTATCTCTTCTTCGGAATAAGGGAGGAGGGATTAATTGCCTTTGACCAAAAAGAGAATAAATATATCTCCCTCAAAGAGAAAGAAGGTCTCCTCTCAACAAATATTCAGTCCCTTTATTGCGATTCCTCCTATCTTTGGATTAGCACCGATAAAGGAATTTCCCGTTTTGATTACCACCAGTTATTCTGAAATTCAATTATCATTTCTCCAACGAATTGAACTCTTTAGAGTTCATCTCGGTTAATTGAGAGTTATCTTTCCTTTGGAGGATTTCGCCTTGATACCCTTTTTTGGTCAACTTCCATTGCTGAGAAGAAAAATGGAGCGGATAAATCCTTTCGGAAGATAAGTTTGTTCTCTTTACCCTGATATTGACAAAAGGCAGGATTTTTGTATTATTATCTTTAATGGAAGATAAGGAAGAAAGTCTCAGGGATATATTCTTTTTAGAAGTCGCCATCCTATTTTTCATCTTTATTGTCTCCGGAATAATCCTTCGGATTCCTATTCTTCTTCTCTTACTCCTTTACTCCTCTTTCCTTTTTTTCAGTTATCTTGCCGGTCTTTTTGAATCCTCTTTCCCTCCTTTCTACGGCTTAAATCTAAAGACCCAGCTTGTATTCATTCTTACGATTTTGACCTATCTCCTAATTAGAAAACCAATTGTCGGGACGACACCATCTCCTATCTTCTGGTTCATTTTATGGCTCTACTTAAATCTCTTTGAGCCATTATTAAACATAATTCTTTGGAAAAACCGAAAAATCCCGGTGCTTTTCGTGAGTGCGGAAAGGGATAATCCTTTACCGCTACTTCATCAAGAAGCAAACCGAGCGCGGGTTTTGAAATGGTGCCATTTGAAATGTCAGAAGGTAATAACGAGAGAAGCATTGGAAACTTATCTAAAACAAAATGCTGACCAATTAGGAAGGATTAAGGGAGTCCAGGCGGTAGTGATTGATGGTCCAAATGGCCACGACCCACGGATTAAACTACTGCCCGAAAAATATCTCACCGATTTCTTTCTCCTAAACACTTGCAATCTACTCTCTTACTTTACCGGACGACAGTTAAAGAGAGTGGAAGTCTCTCCTCTCCACCGTTTTGATATGCGCATAAAGCGTATCATTGATTTCCTTCTCAGCCTTCTTTTCCTCTTATTCTTTACCCCTTTCTTTCTTCTCATTGCCCTCTGTGTAAAGTTGTCTAGTTCTGGCCCAGTCTTTTATCGCCACCAGCGAATCGGTCGCAATGGGAAAAAATTTTATCTCCTCAAATTTCGCACAATGTTTGCCGATGCCGACAAGCGATTGGCAATCATCTTCGCTAACAATCCGAAACTCAAAGAGGAGTTTTCTAAGGTCTATAAATTAAAAAACGACCCCCGCATAACCTCTTTTGGCAAATTCCTCCGCCCTTACAGTTTTGACGAACTACCGCAACTCTTCAATGTTTTGAAAGGGGATATGAGTCTGGTTGGCCCCCGGCCAATTGTGGAAGGAGAGATTGAATATTATAAGAATGCCTCAGTTTTGCCATTTAAGTTTTTCCCGGGAATGACCGGACTCTGGCAGACATCCGGAAGAACGGATACTACTTATGAGAGACGGGTAAACTTAGATGAAGAGTATTGTCATAACTGGAACTTAAAGAAGGATTTGAAACTCATCTTTAAGACAATCCCAGTAGTTACTTCCAAAAGAGGCGCCTATTAAAAATCGTGTTTACCCCGAAGGTATGAAGAGCAAAATAAGACTCGGTAAGAGGTTCATAATTATCTATTTTATCTTCGGCTCATTCCTTCTGGCTATCTTCTGGTTCCTCTTCTCTTCCTTACTCCTCAGACGATTAGCTGAAGAGACCGCGGTCCGTTCCCGCATCTATGCGGAATATATGTCCCGCATCACCGAGAGCGAAGAGGCAGGCTCTCCCGCATTGGACATAATCTTTGAAGAGGTAATCAAGAAGATTGATTTCCCAATCATCATCACCGATGATAAAGGCGATATCGTTGGTTATCGCAACCTGGGTGCGAATCTGACGCCAGAAAGGTTAAAGGCGATAAAAGAGAGGCTAAAAAAGGAGAAAAGACCAATTCCCCTCACGGTTGTCACCGAAAACGGTGAGCAACTATTTTTGGGTGAAATTTACTATGGCTCCTCCCGAACGGCAAAGTTCGTCTCGCTCTTCCCTTATCTTCAGATTTCTTTTCTCATCATCTTTCTTCTGATTGGCGGCTGGGCAATGGTTGTCTACAAAAGGCGCGAAGAGGAGAAGTTGTGGACATTCTTAGCAAAAGAGGCCGCTCACCAATTAGCAACACCTCTCTCTTCCTTCGCCGGGTGGTTGGAAAAGATCCAGCCGACAAATTCTCCGGTAATCAAAGAGATGGAAGAAGATGTCTTTAAGATGCAAAAGGTATTGGAAAGATTTTCCCGTATCGGTCAGCCACCCAAATTAGCAACCATTTCAATCAAACAGGTGCTCGATGCTACCTTTGCCTTTATCCGGAAACGGACACCGCAAAATATCAGTATGATTCTAAATGTCAAAGAAGATGCCACGCTCCTTTTGGATGAGGTATTACTATCTTGGAGTTTAGAAAATCTCCTGAAAAATGGTATTGATGCGATTGGCAAAGAACCGGGAGCAATCATCCTTAACGCGGGCAAGAGTTATGAAGGAAACTTCTACCAGATTTCAATAACCGATACCGGCGAAGGGATAGCGAAAGAGAGAATAAAGGAGATATTCAGACCAGGGGTGACAACGAAGAAATACGGCTGGGGTGTTGGTCTTGTATTGGCGAAAAGGATTATTGAAGAATATCATAAAGGGAGACTCCTTTTAGTGGAATCAAAAAAAGGAAAGACGACCTTTTCCATCCTTCTGCCGATTCCAAAGTCCTGATGAAAGTTAAATTAAGACCCCTGCCACTTTTTCAAAGGAAAGCGACCTCAAAAGTGTTTAAACATAGAAACCACATTTAATCCAACAATGCGCATCCTCTGGATTGATGACGAAATTGAATTACTGAAACCCTATATCTACTTGCTCCAGGATAGAGGATATGCGGTTGATACTGCAACCAATGGTCCGGATGGATTGCGGATGTTGCGTTCTCAGAGTTATGACTTGGTCTTTGTTGACCAGATGATGCCAGGAATGGAAGGGATTAAAGTGGTGGCGGAGATTAAAAACTTTGACCCTTCAATCTTAGTGGTGATGGTAACAAAATTGAGCGAAGAGGAACTTATGGAAGAGGCATATTCCAAACTGGCGGATGATTTTATTGTGAAACCATTCTCCCCATCGCAGATAATCTCCCTCTTGAAGCGACTTTTAGAAAAGAAGAATATAATTACCGAAAGTCTGCGTAAAGACTACCTTAAATTTCTCCAGGAGAGACGAGATTTCCGGCAATTTGAAGAGTGGCGTGACTACTACCTCAATATGATTCGCTGGCAATTTCTTATGGAGAGATTCGGTGATGAGGGATTAAAGGATACCTTGAACGATTTGTGGCGAGAGGCGAATGATGAATTTAGTGACTTCGTCTTAGATTTCTATCCCACCTGGCTGGAAGGAAAGAATAATCCACCAATTATGTCACATAACATCTTCCACCACTTCCTTCTACCCCATCTGAAAGATAAGCCATTATATTTCTTTATCTTTGATTCAATGCGTCTTGACCAATGGCAACTTTGCGTTCCCCTCCTGAGAGAATATTTCAGCATTCGCCAATTTTATTACCTCTCAATCATTCCCTCCGCTACTCCCTATTCTCGTAATGCCTTACTCTCCGGACTACTCCCCTTAGCAATTTATCAGAAGTATCCTGATTTTTGGGTATTTGATGAAACCGGACAGAATCGTTATGAAAAGGAACTACTCTCAAAACTCTTAGAAAGAGAAAGGGTTGGTGGGAATTGGGTCTACTTGAAGGCGCTAAAAAGCGAGGATATGGAGGAGAATCGGGGAGTCCTTTTAAGGAAGGATATCAGATTTGCCTGTATCATCATAAATTTCCTTGATTTTCTAATCCATTCCGTAAAGCCGACTAAACTCTTAGACGAGATTCTGGAAAACGAGCAGAGTTTTCGCCAACTAACCAGAACATGGTTCGCCAACTCCCCTTTCTTCGCCTTTCTTTTGGAATTGGCAAGAAGAGACTGCCGGGTGGTAATTACCTCTGACCACGGATTTATCAAGGTTAAAAGACCAACTATTATATACGGCGGAATGGAAATTACCCGTAACCTCAGATACAAATATGGTTCCGCTCTCAGAGTTGAGAGTCACAACGCCTCGCTCTTTCCACCGGAGAGAT